>NZ_JAWDHA010000128.1:0-995 GCF_034190895.1 Virgibacillus sp. M23
GTAGCAAGAATTTGGATATGATTCTTCTTGTTGGCGGATTGGGTATGCCCCCCTTTCCGTCTTCTTTCTTTTAAATAGGTATCTCTCTGTTTTTGTTGCTCTTCGGTTAATCGTTGTACGACTACACGTGCATGAAATGTATTTTTTCCCTTAACACCTAATTGAATGAACCCATAATCCTGTATCTCTCCTGGAGCTAGATGCATGGCATCTTCTTCAGGCTTTATTTGGATTCTTCGTTGCTTGTCATCCAATGTCCAATAGGTCATATTGGCAGGAACACGAGTAATATAATAGGCTCCTGCTCGATCTATTTTTTTAAAGTGATCTCCTGAGAAATAGCCGAGGTCACGCAAGATAAGGTCCTCTTCTCCTATTGTATCTGCCAATTCTTCAGCTGCATCGTGATCACTGTCTCTTGGTCCATAGAACAACGTATGCAAAAAATTCCCTTGATACAGCTCATATTCTAATTGTATTTTCACTCCATCCCAATAACTCGCGGTGTTCTTTTTTACTTGAAAGGATGTGCCATCCAAGATACGGATCCGAGAAAAAGGATAATCAGATGGAGATGGTAACGATAACATCTGTTGTTTTTCCGCTAACCGCATAAAAACTTGTTTTAAAAAAGCCACTCCTTTCTCGTCTAATCGTTGATGTAAGGCTTGTTTAGATATGGATATTTCTGATTCACGAGAAAGGGAGGCACAGAGCTGTCCTAGCCCCTCCGTACCAACTTTTTCATGTAAGAAGGCACATATACTTAAGAAATCTTCCGGCATTATCTTCTTCAATCGTTGTACAAAACCTGATTCCCGAGCAACATTGCGAAGTTCAGAAATAGATAAAATATCGTGCACACTCTTTACAAACGAGTCAAAATGATATTGCTTAGCCATACGTAATCCCTCCAAATTATTCCATTTATAATGTCAGAATAACGAATAACTTTATGGTTTTTAAAATATCCTGCTTAACTTGACGGCTATGGG
>NZ_JAWDHA010000129.1:0-959 GCF_034190895.1 Virgibacillus sp. M23
AATGCAAATTCATTACGTGGGGCAAAGGCATCGCCCTTTGGAGGATTCAGCATATCCGGTGGACTTCCAGGAATCGCAAATAATTCCTCTTCATCACTGTCCAGCGTTGGCATCGAACCTAGTAGCCCCCATGTGTATGGGTGCTTCGGATTATAGAAAATATCATCTGTTGTCCCGATTTCGACAATTTTTCCAGCGTACATCACCGCCACTCGGTCTGCAATATTAGCTACAACACCAAGGTCGTGCGTGATAAAAATAATTGCACTATCCGTTTCCTTTTGAATATCCTTCATCAGCTCTAAAATCTGTGCTTGTATCGTCACATCTAATGCCGTTGTTGGCTCATCGGCAATGAGAATCTTTGGATTACAGGCAAGCGATATCGCTACGACCACGCGCTGGCGCATTCCGCCAGAGAACTGGTGAGGATATTGGTTAATCCGTACTTCTGGATTAGGTATACCGACCAATTCCAGTAATTCCATCGCTTTTTTCTTCGCATCCTGTTTAGACATATTCTGATGCTTAATTAAACCTTCAATGATTTGGTTCCCTACCTTCATCGTCGGATTTAACGATGTCATCGGATCTTGGAATACCATCGAAATATCTTTACCACGGAGTTTTTGCATCTCTTTCGTAGATTTGTTAACCAAATCCTCACCTTCAAACAAAATCTCCCCTGATTTGACAAAGCCGTGCGGCTTAGGTAAGAGCTGCATTAGCGCCATCGATGTTACCGACTTTCCTGAGCCAGATTCACCAACAATCGCTAATGTCTCCCCCTTTTTCAAATCAAAGTTCACACCTCGAACAGCTTGTACTTCACCGTTGTAGGTGTTAAATGAAACGCTCAAATCCTTTACTTCTAACAATTTACTCATTTAGAAACACCTACCTTCTTATTTATGCATTTTCGGATCAAACGCATCACGTAATCCATCTCCAATTAAGTT
>NZ_JAWDHA010000130.1:0-946 GCF_034190895.1 Virgibacillus sp. M23
GAGATATATGAAATTGTTTTTCCTCGTGACTGATATCGGCTTTATCTTGTACTGGCTGTCAGCCGGGTTTTCGCTCATACCGGAAAACTGGGCCTTTAAACATCATGACCATCCATTTATGATCGCCTGGAACTGGTCTTTTTTTCCGCTGGATATCCTGATCTCTGTGACAGGGTTGTACAGCTTGTACTTACAGCGGGTGAATCGTGCTGAGTGGAAGCTGATGGCGCTGATTTCTCTTGTGCTGACCTGTTGTTCAGGTTTGCAGGCGATATCATTCTGGACATTCAGCAGGGACTTTGATCTTGTGTGGTGGCTATTTAATGGGTATCTATTGATTTACCCTTTATTTTTTATCCACCTGCTCTTAAAGGAAAGCAGAAGGACGAAGCAGTCCTGACAGGTGCCGCTTTTATGATATTGCGAATAAACTGATGTCATGCAAGCAGAGACGGTTTAAGTCTCTGTTTTTTTTATCGGGCGCACCAATTGAGGAGCTAACCGCGTTTTTGGGCATACTAAAGCGAAGAAATGGGAAGAGTTCTATATATTCATTGAAAAGGATTTTGTCAAATGAACAAAACTGGTGAGAACAATCAAAGAATCATGCCTATCGTGAAGGATGCCTTTCGCATTCATGCGAATCCATTTCCTTGGAAAAAGGCTATCGGATCAGGTTTCGCTTCAGGGTTTCCTGTGCTGGTCGGCGCATTAGCGGGTCACACGGATTACGGACTAACTGCAAGTATCGGAGGCTTTGTTTATTTATATGCGGGCGGTGAATCTTACAAAAAGCGCGCTTTGAAGCTACTCTTGGTTTCCTTTGGGATCGCCCTCTCATTTGGATTAGGAACGCTTTTGTCCGGGACGCTTTGGATAATGGCGGCTGTTTTGGGGCTGGTCGGTGCAGCGGCGATGTTTATTTTTAGCGCGCTCGGCATTCAAG
>NZ_JAWDHA010000131.1:0-834 GCF_034190895.1 Virgibacillus sp. M23
AAAGAAAGAAAGCCGTCAAGCGCCCAGCGATTTGGCACAGCTTTAGATACAGTCTGCAAGACGTCCGGAAATTGGTACAGCGGCAGCATGGACCCGCCGAGAACTGCAAGCACTTGAATACCGAAGCCGCCGATCGCATCCGCAGATTTCATATCGCTGAGGAAGGACGCAAGCAGCATTGAAATGCCGGATACAGCAGCGGCGTAAGAAAGCCCGAGAACACTCACACACAGCAGATTGCCGCCCCAGTCCACACCAAAAACATTGATTGTGACGATCAGAAATATGAAAAATTGTATGATGGCAAACAGATATGTCCCAAGCCACTTTCCGAAGAGAATGACAGATTTTTGCGCGGGCGTCATCAGCATTCTGGCAAGCGTCTCAGTATCCTTTTCCTGTAAAAATGATTTCGCCCCGACTGTCATATGAAACAGCATAAACATGCAAAACATTGCAGCCGAATAGTATTGAAAACTGGTAACTGCCTTGCTGCCGACAGATTTTTCCGCAATAGTAAGCTTGTCGCCCGTTTCTCTTTCAAGCGTCTTTGTCAGCTTTTCTGCAAACTGTGCAGGGTCAAGTTTTCCTTGCTGTACAGCTGCCGTTTTGCTGACGTAATCCATTGAAGCTGATGCGGCTTCTTTTACCGCTTTATATTGGTCTATAAAAGAGCTGGCAGCTGTTTCGATGATGGAACTTTTTAATGTTTGATCAGGAGCGGCATAAACTACAGCTGAGGTTTTGCCGGATTCCCAATGTTTCGGAATGACAATACCTACATCGATTTTCTTTTCATCAAGCAGTTTCTTCATCTTATCTTCGCTGTTTGCT
>NZ_JAWDHA010000132.1:0-833 GCF_034190895.1 Virgibacillus sp. M23
TACCTTGTAAATCATTTATAGAAATTCAAATGATATCCAGTAATCTTAGTGAGTGAACTATATGATGTTTATGAAATATTGAGAATACATGAGTATTTGGTAGAAAAATTAACTTTATTGAGGGAGGATGAAAATGACGAAAAAAATAATTTACTTTTTATGTACAGGAAATTCATGTCGTAGTCAAATGGCAGAGGGCTGGGCTAAGAGGTATCTAGGTGAAGATTGGGAAGTAAGAAGTGCTGGTATAGAAGCTCATGGGGTCAATCCTCATGCCGTGAAGGCAATGAAAGAGGTTGGTATTGATATCTCTGATCACACGTCGGATATTATTGATCCGACTATCTTACAGCATGCTACCATCGCTGTGACGCTATGTGGAGACGCTAAGGACAAATGTCCTGTCACACCTTCGCATGTACATCGGGAGCATTGGGGCTTTGATGATCCAGCAAAGGCGGAAGGAACGATAGAAGTGAAGTGGCAGGTATTTCAACGAGTAAGAGATGAAATTGGCGCTCGAATAAAGCGATTTGCTGAAACAGGTAAATAGCTGCGTCCAGCTCTAGCGCCCCAGAAACGATGTGACATAACGAATCGTCCTAATCTAAGTCATCATGGGCTCGTAAGCTCACCGTGATTCCCTTATCTCGGTTGATTCGCTCCAGTCACTACGTTTCCTAATCGGCGCTTGCGCTTTTGTTCAAAGTTAAGAAAGTATAAAATCAGTGCAATGACTGCGTTAAGCCAAGTAGTTATTTTGAAATGTTTGATGTATATTGGCAATGCTCCGACTAATTACTTCGCTTTCGGCGGGCACGGCCTCAACTAAC
>NZ_JAWDHA010000133.1:0-815 GCF_034190895.1 Virgibacillus sp. M23
CGGCGTAATGTCTTCTTCACTTTTACTATCCATTTCCTTGTACCTTGTTGCCATGTAGCTAATAGCTTTTTGCTTAAGCTCTTACTCCTTCTAGAATACACCCCATAGTGACGAATTGTCTTGAACTGTTCATTAGGAATATGACGTATTAATCGAATAATAAATTCTTCTACCGTTACGGTCTCATGTTTTTCTTTACCGTCTACTTTATCCATATATTTGAATGTCACATGTTGACCATCATATTCCTCGATACGATTGTTCCCAATCGCTGGTCGACGAATATAGCGGCCAATATAACGCAGTTGGTCCTTCACCTTTCCTCTTTGTTTTGGGGCATACACATAGAAGCCTTCCCCATTATTAGAAAAAGCCTGTTGTAATCTTGGTTGAATTCTTTTCTTTTCCTTATTTGACAAGTGGTTACGAATGAATTTTAACACCACCGTCTGCCATTGCTTTCGAAGCATCGTAAACGGTATATAGTCGTACGCTTTCCATTCTCCTTTTTTCGTAACTCCTCCCATTGTCACTAACATATGAACATGGGGATTGAAATTCACTCTTGACCCAAATGTATGTAATCCGGCAATTATCCCCGGTTTCACTTTTGCCTTCTTTCGAAAATAACCCGTGATTAGCTTCGCAGCTTCATCCATAAGGGGTTTCAAAAGCTCTCGATGCCATAGAAATATAGCCCGTAATTTTTCATCTATCGTAAAGATTACATGCCGATGGTTCACTTGTACTATATCTTCTGTAAGGACGCGACTCCATTCTTCACTTTCTCCTACAGAACACGTTGTACAAAAACG
>NZ_JAWDHA010000134.1:0-812 GCF_034190895.1 Virgibacillus sp. M23
AAATAAATGTCCGTCATAAGAAATCGTGCATTTCAGTCTCATACAGCACCTCTAAGCCCTTAAGAAGAATAACAAAGCAGCTAATACCATCAAGCTGGCAATGACAGAAGTGTCTTTTCCTGTCCATACAAGCTTTCTATATTTCGTACGTCCTTCTCCGCCCTGATAGCCTCTTGCTTCCATTGCCACCGCAAGCTCTTCAGCACGTTTAAAAGCACTGACGAAAAGGGGGACAAGAAGCGGAACAATAGCCTTCACCCTATCTTTAACAGGCCCGCTTGTAAAATCAACGCCTCGCGCCATCTGAGCCTTCATGATCTTATCTGTTTCCTCCATCAGTGTCGGAATAAACCGCAAAGAAATGGACATCATTAGGGCCAGCTCGTGGACAGGAAGCTTTAATTTTTTCAATGGATTCAGCAGCTGCTCCATTCCATCGGTAATCTAAATCGGTGTTGTAGTAAGCGTTAATAAGGTTGTGATTAAAATCAGATAGACGAATCTAAGGGAAATGAATATCCCCTGAACCAGACCGCCCTCATAGACTTTGAAAAAACCTATTTGAAAGATAACCGGTCCTTCATGTGTCATAAAAATGTGAAGAAGGAACGTAAAGAGGACAATCCAAATGATAGGCTTCAGCCCTTTCATTAAAAAAGAGAAAGGAACTCTTGTTAAAGAAACGACGCCAACTGTAAACAATCCAAGCAACGCATATGTCTGCACATTATTGGCTAAGAATACAATACAGACAAATAAAAAGATCGTAATAAGCTTTGTTCTGGGGTCAAGCCGATGCACAAGTGAGGAGC
>NZ_JAWDHA010000135.1:0-803 GCF_034190895.1 Virgibacillus sp. M23
GAAAGCTTATTTGGCGTTATTGCAAGAATCACCTTTAACAGGCTACGCCGTTGCCAAAAAATCCGGAGTGCCCCGTTCTAAAATTTATGAAGTTCTGGAAAGCCTTGTGATCAGAGGAGATGTTTTTGTCAGTCATGGAAATACGCCTCAGTATGTTCCTGTCCCCGCGAAAGAATTGATTAAAAACCGCCGGCTCAAAGCGGAAGAACATTTTGATCAGGCTGAAAAATATTTTGAAAAGTTCGAGCAGACCGCAAATGACCGGGAAAACATCTGGAATATCACCGGCCGCAGTGAAATTCTTGAAAAGGTGAAGGCCTGTATCTTATCCGCCAAAAAAAGATTCCTCTTAGAAATATGGAAAGAGGATTTTGAAGAGATAGAATCAGAGCTCAAACAGGCGGCAGATCAAGGCGTCATTGTNACCATTATTGCGTACGGAGACATCGTATCTGATTTCGCTAATATTTACCTGCATGATATGAGCAGTGAAATTACAGAAGAGTATGACGGACGGTGGCTTGTCTATAGCGGAGATGATTCAGAAGTAGTTGCGGGCATTGTCTCGCTTGGCAACGACAGCCGCGCCGCATGGACGATGCACGTAGGTTTAGTCATGCCTTTTACTGAAGTTATCATTCATGATCTGTAACTTATGGAAATTCTGAAAAAGCATAGAGAGCTTTTGGAAGAAAGCTTTGGGAAAAACCTCATCCAATTGCGCCGTAAATTTTCTATCCACTCAGATTTCAAAAAACATTACTTGGAATAGCGTTTGGCATCGTTCACCCCAAAAACAAGGC
>NZ_JAWDHA010000136.1:0-771 GCF_034190895.1 Virgibacillus sp. M23
GCTCACAGCCGTCCGCCACACCTTGTACGATCTGTTCAATTTTCACAGGGTCCGCTTTGCCAACCGCTAAATAATCGAGGAAAAACAACGGCTCTGCACCTTGTGCCAGCACGTCATTGACACACATCGCAACAGCGTCCACGCCAATCGTGTCATGCTTATCCATGGAAAAAGCGAGCTTTAATTTTGTGCCGACACCGTCCGTTCCCGAAATGAGAACTGGCTTTTGATAAGAAAGCTCAGACAGGTCAAACATGCCGCCAAAACCGCCAAGGCTGCCCATAACGCCAAGCCGTTTCGTGCGCTCCACGTGTTTTTTCATTCGTTTTACAGCTTCATATCCGGCTTCGATGTCAACTCCTGCGTTTTTATATGCTTCAGACATCCTATTCACTCCTTTAAGGCGCTTTTCAAAATATCTCCCCTAAAGAGGGCAGAAAGAGAAAGGCAGCCGAACTGCGCTGCCTTTATGTCATTTTCAAGTTTTATTTGGTTAATACTGCTTCTTTCACATGAGGAAGCACTGTATCCTGGTAAATTTCAGTCGGATATTTTCCTGTAAAGCAAGCGAGACACTGTCCACAATTCGAGTCATCGTATTTTCTGCCGATGCCTTTCAGCAGCCCTTCCACACTCAAAAATGAGAGGGTATCAGCTCCGATTACCTGACGGATTTCTTCAACAGAATGCGAAGACGCGATCAGTTCTTCATGTGTGGAAGTGTCAATGCCATAAAAGCACTGATGGGCGATCGGCGGTGAACTGATTTTC
>NZ_JAWDHA010000137.1:0-744 GCF_034190895.1 Virgibacillus sp. M23
GTCCTGTGTTCCAACTACAATATCGACACCAGGGATCGCCATAATCTCAGCAGGTGAGGTTTGCGCGTAGCAGCCTGTGACACAGATGACACCGTCAGGATTTTGACGAATGGCGCGTCTGATCACTTGGCGGCTTTTTTTATCTCCAGTATTAGTTACTGTACATGTATTAATGACATATACATCAGCTGTTTGTTCAAAGTCTCTTCTTTCATAGCCCGCTTCTTTGAAAAGCTGCCAGATTGCTTCTGTTTCATAATGGTTGACTTTACAGCCAAGCGTATGGAAAGCAACAGTTGCCATTACTGATCACCTCTTAATAACTCTGTTTGATAAGAAATCGCACTCAACGCATATAGCGGAGCGGTTTCTGTCCTTAAAATTCTCGGTCCAAGGCCGCACGGCACACCGTCTTTCTCAGTGAGCCGTTCAACCTCCGCTTCTGTTAAACCGCCTTCGGGACCAAATACGATCAAAAGAGATGATCCTTTCGGAAGGCTGCTTACAACCGCGCTGAATGCGCTTATTTCCCCTTGCTTCGATGACTCCTCGTATGCAACGACACATTTATCGAAATCCTGCATCCTTTGAAGAAGCTGCTGAAAAGAATGGACATCCATCACTTGCGGCACTTCGTTACGGTACGATTGTTCAGCCGCTTCCTTCGCAATTTTCGTCCATCTTTCCCGCTTTTTCTTCGCCTTTTTGTCATCCAGCTTGACAACAGAACGCGCGGCTTGGAAG
>NZ_JAWDHA010000138.1:0-730 GCF_034190895.1 Virgibacillus sp. M23
TTTCGATTTCCTTGTGATTTCTTCAGTCTTTAATACATGAATGAGATCACCCATCGTAGTAAAAATCACTTTATATCCTTGGTTGAGAGCCTCCATGCCCAGCCCAATCGATAGGTGGGTTTTGCCGACGCCTGGCGGCCCAAGGAAAATAATATTATATAGCTGCTCCATCCACGTTAAGTCCTTCAACTGATTTAGTTTCTTTGAACTTAATGATTTCTGTTCTTTTAAATCGTATTCTTCCAGAGTGCTGAAAAACGGGAACGTCGCCCATTTAAACCGTTTCTCTAATAGCTTTTCTTCTCTGCGCTTTTGTTCATAGGTTGCCACATCCAGGAGAAACTGAGTAAAGGATGCGTCCTTTTGCTCAGCTTCTCTTATGAGTGTAGGAAGATGGATAGCTGTTTCGGTTAGGCGGAGGGTTTTCATCAAATCTTGTAATTGATTCAGCTGACTCAATTAGACTCACCCTCCAATATTTCAGTATAGGCATTTACTGTTCTCTTTTGGGCTTCCGTATCCATGAGCCAGCCTGAAATCTTATTTATTGATGATACAGCCCGGGCGTTATCGGTTATTGTATCATCAGCTTGGCGTTGTCGTTTGATGTATGAAACGATATCGCTAAAATCTGTCGCACTATAAAGATTTCTTTTCACACATTCTTTTAGTGCTGCTGATAAGATTGCCCCATTGTTCTCCTTTGTCTGCTTTGAAATAATCTGCAGCT
>NZ_JAWDHA010000139.1:0-727 GCF_034190895.1 Virgibacillus sp. M23
TTGTGACTGCTAAACTAAAGTAGACAGTTTCCGCTAGATTAGAAGAAACACTTATTTACCCAAATATACCAGTAAAATATATAGCTCTCCCATTGTATGATATTTAAGATTATACACACATCAATGGAGGGCGCAGAAAAGGTGGATAAGTGGGAAATGTATATGGAGATTCAACAGTTAATTAAGCAAGGATTTAGTAAATCGAAGGTGGCGGAAAAGTTGGGGGTATCAAGATCAACGGTGTATCGCAACCTGCAGAAGTCTCCTTCGGAGATGGCTGAATGGGTAGAAAGTATAAAAACGAGAGAGAAAAAGTTAGATCCTTACAAAGCGTTAATTTTATCCTGGCTGAGAGAACATCCTGATATGTCAGCAGCACAAGTGCAAGATTGGTTACAGGAAAGGTATGAATCACTGGAGATTGGCGAGAGCACGGTTCGTGCCTACGTTAGAGAATTACGTACTGAATATAGAATAGAGAAAGAGACTCTACCGCGGAATTATGAAGCTATTCCTGACCAGCCAATGGGAGAACAAATGCAGGTTGATTTTGGTCATACAAAACAAAGAACACCTGACAATCAAGAGGTGAAGCTGAGCTTTATCGCATTTGTTTTGTCTAACTCGAGATACAAATATAAAAAATGGTTAGACAGACCTTTCACTACCCAGGATGTGATGGAAGCACATGAAGATGCATTTCGGTGGTATGGCGGAATCCCAAGAG
>NZ_JAWDHA010000140.1:0-724 GCF_034190895.1 Virgibacillus sp. M23
TCGGCCCGCAATGACATGGACAGTAAGCTCCAAGGGTTGAAAATCGGCGAGGATTATATGGTGAAGCCCTTTGATCCGAGAGAGCTGCTGTTAAGAATGCAGAATATGCTTGAGCATCATTATGGGACCTTTACGCAAATCAAGCACTTGTATATTGATGCTGAAACCAAAAAAGTGTTCAATGAAAGCCTGCATGATGAGNTGTTGTTTACTGCGATTGAGCGGAAAATTTTCTTTTACTTATATGAAAATAGGGACAGCACCCTGACAAAGGATCATTTCTTTGAATATCTATGGCAGCTCGAAGACAGAAACCCGAATATCGTCAATGTGCACATTAAAAAAATAAGAGCCAAAATCAACGATCAAGCGGGTGAGATTATTGAAAATATATATGGAGAAGGGTATAGGCTGAATACCGTTGTGAAGAAATGAAGTTAAAGACAAAATATATGTTGTTATTATGTACGGCTGTCATTAGTGTCCCGGTGCTATTGCTGGCGGTTAGTATTTTGATGTCTGTCATTTATGAAAACATGTTTAAATCAATGAATCACGGTACGCCTTTTCATAGGTCGTTTGCGTATCCGGCAATGCTCATTGTATTTTTGTTATCACTCTTATTGTTAGCTTTTTTATTTTCGAAGTCGATTCATTCTCTGCTGCATAAAATCAATCTATTACATCATACCATTCGGCATCTGGCGAGTGATCAGAAGGTGCC
>NZ_JAWDHA010000141.1:0-719 GCF_034190895.1 Virgibacillus sp. M23
TTTTTGAGGAAATCATGTCAAAGCACCAAGCGGACTATCTGGCGCTTGCTCATCATGGAGATGACCAGGTTGAAACAATGCTTAGGAGATTGGCTAAGGGCGCGCTTGGAACGGGGCTTGCGGGAATGCAGCCGGTTAGACGTTTTGGGACGGGGCGGATCATCAGGCCGTTCCTAACGATTACAAAGGAAGAGATCCTTCGCTATTGCCGTGAAAACGGCTTGAGCTACCGGACGGATGAAAGCAACGCCAAAGATGACTACACAAGAAACAGATTCAGAAAAACAGTGCTCCCGTTCTTGAAAAAGGAGTCTCCGGATGTGCATAAAAGGTTTCAAAAAGTGAGTGAAGCACTGACGGAAGATGAGCAATTCTTACAGTCATTAACGAAAGATGAAATGAATAAAGTAATCACAAGCCAGTCTAATACATCAGTTGAAATCAATTCCTCTCAATTGCTTGCCCTCCCGATGCCTTTACAAAGAAGAGGAGTTCAACTAATATTAAACTATCTTTATGANAACGTTCCATCATCCTTTTCAGCCCATCACATTCAACAGTTTCTTGATTGGGCGGAAAATGGCGGTCCTTCAGGAGTATTGGACTTTCCGAAAGGGCTGAAGGTGGTCAAATCATATCAGACATGTTTGTTTACATTTGAACAATGGCAGTGCAAAAATGTTCCCTTTGAATACCAAATAAGCGGAGCTGCTGATGAA
>NZ_JAWDHA010000142.1:0-708 GCF_034190895.1 Virgibacillus sp. M23
GAATCATTATATGCAGGAATGGCACATCAAAGACATATCTTACACACCAATTAAATCAGTACCATATGAATTATCGATTACACAAAGCCACTCGTCTTTCGCATTCTTCTTAAAGACATAGGTTGCCCTTCTTCCCATCGCATACTCGGAGTCCTTTTTATCCGAATCAAGCAGTGTCTGAGAAAGAACGAGGACAGTGTCACCTGCTTCCAGTTCTATCGCTACTGCATTAATCCCTATACCTTACCACATAGTTTTTATACAATTCATCGTTATAAAGAATTTCTTCGCCATGTGAAGAGCAAATGAGCGTTGGTTTGATTTGATCTATGATTGAGCCGCTATCGATGTTCTCATTTATATCAACACTGAATCTTCTTATAGGTGGGTGTAAATCCTCCTTACTTGTGATAAAAAGATCACCCGTTAAGAGCGTACGATCGATTTTATGATAATACACGACATGCCCCGGGGAATGTCCGGGTGTTAAATCATATTGCAGAGGCAGGTGAGCAAGCGTTTGCTCTGTCAGCGGCTGAACAATATGGGCTACCCCTGTGTTCTCTGCTTCATTTTTGTTTGGATAAGGCGCTTCTCCATTGATATATATAAGTTCTTTCTGGTGGGCATAAATCGGAAGATCAAATCTCTCTAACCATTTTGATGCACCTCCGATATGATCACTGTGGCCATGGGTAAGCAAAATGG
>NZ_JAWDHA010000143.1:0-700 GCF_034190895.1 Virgibacillus sp. M23
GTCTTACTGGTATGAGGGTTTCAGAGCTTGTTGATCTAAAGAAAGCAGATATGACTTTGAAAGGGAATCCTTATCTAATTCACATTAATAAATCAAAAGGGAAGAAAGTTAGAGACATTCCAATAAGTAAGGAGAGGTTTCGATATATTCACCGTTATCTTGAATCAAGAAATGATGATTCCGAATACGCCTTTGTAAGTAGATCAAATAAGAAATTAACAACCAGGACAGTTCAAATGCTTTTGAAAGAATACGAGATAACACCTCACATGTTACGCCATACGCTTGCTACTGAATTGGCTAAGAGAGGTTGGGACTTATCTACAATCGCTAGGTTCTTGGGGAACACTGTGGCGGTTGTACAGCGTTATACAATACCTACAGAAAAGCAAATGGCGGATGCAGCAGCAGATGTTTATACTATTGAATGAAATTAATGTAGATAAATAGTCATTATTTGATTAATTGGATAAAATAGGTTTAGAGCTTATTTTCATTGAAAGGGAGAAACAGATGCCAAAGAGTGTGACCCTATATGACTTACTAATATCTTGTCCTTCAGATGTAAAAGAGGAATTGAAAATCATTAATGAAACAGTAGATGATTTTAATAGGATGTTTGGACATGCAAATAATGCCATTATTAATACTAAACATTGGAGTAAGGATTCTTATCCGCAATCAGGCGGAAGGCCACAAG
>NZ_JAWDHA010000144.1:0-700 GCF_034190895.1 Virgibacillus sp. M23
CTTGAAAACAAAAATTTAGAGCTGGCAGAAGAAGCTAATATTCCGGCTGATCATGTATATGAAGTGAACATGTCGGAAAAAACAAATGCGCTGAATGCCTATGTTACGGGAATAGGGACCAATAAACGGATTGTATTATGGGATACGACGCTGAACAAACTTGACGATTCAGAGATTCTGTTTATAATGGGCCACGAAATGGGCCATTATGTCATGAAGCACGTTTACATCGGCCTGGCTGGCTATTTGCTCGTGTCGCTCGCCGGATTTTATGTCATTGATAAGCTATACAAGCGGACAGTGCGCCTAACCCGCAGCATGTTTCATTTAGAAGGGCGGCATGATCTTGCGGCACTTCCGCTGTTATTGCTTTTGTTTTCTGTTTTGAGCTTTGCGATTTCGCCTTTTTCTAATGCTGTCTCGCGTGATCAGGAGAATAAGGCTGACCAGTATGGGATCGAGTTGACAGAGAACAGAGAAGCCGCTGTTAAAACGTTTCAGGATTTGGCCGTGACGGGGCTGAGCCAGGTTGATCCTCCGGTGCTTGTGAAGATTTTCAGAGGCAGCCACCCTTCGATCATGGAACGGATTCAACATGCGGAGAAAGAAGAGAACACGCCGGAACATCCTGCCACAGACCAGGATAATGGCAAATAAAAAGAAGCAGGTCTGGAGGACCCTGCTTCGTTTTGATATTATT
>NZ_JAWDHA010000145.1:0-698 GCF_034190895.1 Virgibacillus sp. M23
TAGCTGATCCGACAAAACCGATTACGAGATGGCCGTGCTCGCCTCGTGCCGTTCGCTGTGCCAGTTCAATTCCTTGTCCGATTTGCATCAATGCCATGCGGCAATGATTTAAAAAGATTTCTCCTGCTGCGGTAAGCTCGACAAATCGCTTTGTCCTTTTCAGAAGCGTAACCCCGACTTCTTCCTCCAGCTGTTTGATCTGCTGGCTGAGAGGAGGCTGCGTCATGTTCAGCCGTCGGGCAGCCTTTCCGAAATGAAGCTCTTCGGCTACCGCGATAAAGTATTGAAGATGGCGAAGCTCCATTCAATATGCATTCCTTTCCATAGGTTAATAATTCGTATTACATATTAATCATAAGGCGAATCGATATTGGAGGTCAATTTCCAAAGAGTGTATAGTGAAACGTATCACAAGTCATTTAAAATTTTACGTTAAAATGCATAATAAGGAGTGAGGGTGTTGACAAAAGCAACAAAAGAACAAAAATCCCTTGTGAAAAACAGAGGGGCGGAGCTTGTTGTTGATTGCTTAGTGGAGCAAGGTGTCACACATGTATTTGGCATTCCGGGTGCAAAAATTGATGCGGTATTCGATGCTTTACAAGATAGAGGACCTGAAATTATCGTTGCCCGGCACGAACAAAATGCAGCATTTATGGCGCAAGCAGTCGGCCGTTTAACTGGAAAACCGGGAGTCG
>NZ_JAWDHA010000146.1:0-696 GCF_034190895.1 Virgibacillus sp. M23
ATGAACTGGATTAACGCTCCAACCAAATTGCCCGCTGCCTAATACATAAAGGAATAAGCCGCGGTGATTTTGTTGCCGTGAGCATGAAACACTCACCGGAGTTGATTGCTGTTTTACTGGGCATTTTAAAAGCAGGCGGCGCTTATGTGCCGATCGACCCCGAATATCCCGCGGAACGAATAAAGTATATTTTAGAAAATAGTGAAGCGGCGTTTTTGATTACAGACCCTCTTTTTAAAATAGACTGCCGTTTGCCAAGGCACGTGAAAAAAATCAGTATTGACTGCACCATGTTCAACGATTTAGATACGGGACAGTTAGACATCAGGAACGATCCTTCCGACATCGCATACATGATTTACACTTCTGGATCAACAGGGCAGCCGAAAGGCGTGATGATCGAACATCAAAGCCTTGTGAACTACATAACATCAGCCTCTCAGAATTATACTTCTTCCCAAGAGGACAGCTTTGCGCTGTACTCATCCATAGCTTTCGATTTAACCGTTACATCCATTTACACCCCATTAGTGACAGGAAATAAGATTGTCATTTACAGACAAGAAGATATCCCGGAATTTATACTTCATCAAATCGTAAAAGAAAAGAAAACAGCTGTCATCAAGCTGACACCAGCGCATTTAGCGTTGCTAAAAGATGCAAACTTAAAAGATTCCTCTATTAAAAGAATGATTG
>NZ_JAWDHA010000147.1:0-692 GCF_034190895.1 Virgibacillus sp. M23
AATCAAACATGCCGTCATTCAGGCTGGAATCCGGCGCGAGCTTTTCGAACCCGCCGACGGAGTTTGTCAGCGTGACCAAAAACAGCATGATTTCACCTTGAAACAGCTTGCCGTCATATTCAATCTCGACTTCTGTCGGACGAAGTGAAGGCAGCATTTCCATTCCCTTTAAATAATAAGCAAGCTGGCCGAGCATCGTTTTCAGTTTGCTTGGCACGTCGTACGTCAGCTCCGTCAGACGGCCTCCTCCGGCGATATTGATAAAATACTGGCCGTTGACCTGTCCGATATCAATCGGGCGGGCGACGCCGTTAATGACCGTATCTGCCGCTTTTAAAATATCCTCGCGCGGAATCCCGAGCGCTCTGGCGAAGTCGTTTGTTGTGCCGACTGGAATCACACCGAGTGTCGGACGGTTGTCTAAAGGCGCAAGCCCGTTGACGACCTCGTTGATCGTTCCGTCTCCGCCTGCCGCAATGATCAGGTCAAACTCACGCAATGCCGCTTCCTTGGCAGCGTGTGTAGCGTCTCCTGCGCATGTCGTGGCATGGGTGGAGGTTTCATAGCCGGCTTGTTCAAATTTTTGCAGGACCTGGGCAAGATGCTTTTTAAAGATCTCCCGTCCTGAAGTCGGATTGTATATTATGCGTGCACGTTTCATTATCTCATCATCCTACTTAAGAGTATCCGAT
>NZ_JAWDHA010000148.1:0-681 GCF_034190895.1 Virgibacillus sp. M23
AGCGCGAGAATGTCCAGCCTGATCTGATGGCTGCAGGTAAAGGCATTACAGGAGGCTATTTGCCAATTGCCGTTACGTTTGCCACGGAAGACATCTATAAGGCATTCTATGATGATTATGAAAACCTAAAAACCTTTTTCCATGGCCATTCCTATACAGGCAATCAGCTTGGATGTGCGGTTGCGCTTGAAAATCTGGCATTATTTGAATCTGAAAACATTGTGGAACAAGTAGCGAAAAAAAGTGAAAAGCTCCATGTCCTTCTTCAAGATCTGCGTGCTCTTCCTCACGTGGGGGATATTCGGCAGCTTGGCTTTATGTGCGGTGCAGAGCTTGTTCAGTCGAAGGATACCAAAGAGCCTTATCCGGCTGATCGGCGGGTTGGATACAAAGTTTCCTTAAAAATGCGAGAGCTGGGAATGCTGACAAGGCCGCTTGGGGACGTGATTGCATTTCTGCCTCCTCTCGCCAGTACAGCTGAGGATCTCGAGGAAATGGTTGCCATTATGAAACAAGCGATCCATGAGGTTACGAGCCTTGAAGATTGATTCATGGCTGAACGAGCGGTTAGACAGAATGAAGGAATCCGGCGTACAACGTAACCTGCGGTCAATGGATGGAGCTCCGGTTCCGGAGAGGAACATTGATGGCACGAATCAAACGGTCTGGTCCTCAAACTAT
>NZ_JAWDHA010000149.1:0-679 GCF_034190895.1 Virgibacillus sp. M23
TAATACTTCCGGCTTAAGAAAAATGTACGCTGGCGGTATTTATATCGAGGATTGGATGCTGAATGAAGCGAAGCAAAAGAAGATCCCGCTTGTGTTTGGGTCTGATGCCCATCAAGCGGGAGATGTCGGATATGCGTATGAGGCGTTTTTGGAACGATGCTAATTGGTGAGCGCCACGTCTCCTGTCCGGAAGACGCTTTTGATCCAAATCTTGATCTCTTCAAAATACATTTTATAAAAATACGGCTCGTGCGGCTGCATGTAGAGCACTTCTGAAATATATTGAGGCTGGAGATAGGGCATCATCAAGAGAGATTTTAATTGGAGAATAAAATGAGGCAGCGGCAGTGTTAAATGTTCACGCTGTTTTTCTCCTTCCTCAATGATCAGCTGGAAGATATACTTTTCCTTCATTAAATATGTCGACATAATTTCCCTGATTAACGTGGAGTCAATTGTGACTTCCCGGTAGACAAAACGAGTTAATTGACGATGATTATGCTGATAGGATAAAATATCGAAAACCAATTGGAGAAGCTGTTCCTGCGTGCTTTGAGAACAGATATTGCTTGCCGCTGTTTCAAGCGTTTTGCTGTAGCCTTCGTAAAACTCTGAAACTAAGTGTTCCATCAAGCCTCCTTTGCCTTTAAAATAGTAGGAGATGTGCGCAACATTTACA
>NZ_JAWDHA010000150.1:0-676 GCF_034190895.1 Virgibacillus sp. M23
TAAATACTTGAAAATCGAACAGCTTATCTTCCGTACTCTTTCGAATGATTTGTTTTACGCCGTTCGGATCAAATTGGTATACCATTCGTAGGGCATCATGATGCTTGGTGATTGCCGTTAAAACTTCTCTGACGATATCTTCCCGAAAGCCTTCTTTACGATGAATCATCACCGATTGATTCCAATGATGGCTATCTGTAAAGTTGTGTTCAAAAAACATCTTTTGAATTGGAATTAGCGGTGCTTCTCCAATCACTTCTTCTTGACTTACTTTACTTTCAAAAGAGATAAGCTGCTCACGAATGGAATGAATCGTTCCATTTTTAAATAATTCATTCATAGCTAATTTAAAGCCATGTTTTTGTACACCGGAGACTATTCTGATTGCTTTAATGGAATCTCCACCTAAATCAAAAAAGTTATCATGGATTCCGACTTTGTCTATGCCTAATACCTCTGACCAAATTACTGCGAGAGTTCGTTCTGTACTGGTTCGTGGGGCTACATAATCATTCGTGACAAGATGCTGTTCAGCTGGTTCTGGTAACGCATATTTATTCAGTTTCCCATTCCTCGTCAATGGCATCTTCTCTACTTGGACGAAATAAGTTGGAATCATATAATGCGGTAGTCCTTCCTTCATTCCATCTCGAATAGAAGCGATGTCGAGCTCCTG
>NZ_JAWDHA010000151.1:0-665 GCF_034190895.1 Virgibacillus sp. M23
GGTAAAGATTACGCTGACTTCCTGCACGAAGATTTAAAAATTCGTGAATACATTAGCAAACGCCTTTCTGACGCTTCTGTTTCTAAAGTAGAAATCGAGCGTGCAGCAAACCGCGTTAACATTACGATCCACACAGCTAAGCCTGGTATGGTCATCGGTAAAGGCGGTTCTGAAGTCGAAGCACTTCGCAAAGCCCTTAACAGCCTTACTGGCAAGCGTGTACACATTAACATTCTTGAAATCAAAAGAGCAGATCTTGATGCACAGCTAGTTGCTGACAACATCGCTCGTCAATTAGAAAACCGTGTTTCTTTCCGCCGTGCGCAGAAACAACAAATCCAACGTACTATGCGTGCTGGAGCACAAGGTGTGAAAACAATGGTTTCTGGTCGTCTTGGCGGTGCAGATATCGCTCGTTCTGAATACTACAGTGAAGGAACTGTTCCATTGCACACATTACGTGCGGACATTGACTATGCAACATCTGAAGCTGATACTACTTACGGTAAGCTTGGTGTGAAAGTCTGGATCTATCGTGGAGAGGTTCTTCCTACTAAGAAGAAAACTGAGGAAGGAGGAAAATAATATGTTATTACCAAAACGCGTTAAATATCGCAGAGAGCATCGCGGAAAAATGCGTGGCCGTGCGAAAGGCGGTACTGAAG
>NZ_JAWDHA010000152.1:0-658 GCF_034190895.1 Virgibacillus sp. M23
ATCCTGCGATATGAAACGCCTTTTCGCAGTAATTCATTAACATTTTCAATTGTTAAGGGAAGGTTTAAATAATAATTTATGATGACTGAATTCAGAGAAATTTTCATTCTTACTATCCAATCACCTTCCATTTGTCTGGCCAACGGAACAGCTTCTTTCATAAACAAATGAGTTTGGTTTAAACTGATGACACTCACCCCGTTGTTTTATAAATATATTTCTCTTCAAATCTGGCACGGCTGACTTTTCCTTTAACAACTTTGTATCCCTCTTGTTTGAGTTCCTTATTTAACTCCCTAATGATTTGATATGCTTTTGCCTGCCCTACCCCCAAAATGTTTTGGATGTTATCAGCAGTTAAAAATTCTTTCAAAACAACTCCCTCCTTTTCTGCCTTTTTTCGTCTTTTCGTTTATAAGTTAATTATAATTAAACTATACGTTTAAGTCAATACAAAATTAAACTTTTTGCATAAAAACAATGGTTTTTTTGATTTCAGCGCAAAAACTCACGTCACATATAATGAATGTAAAACCATTATATTTATGCATTTAGTTTAAGTCAATATAAAAATTAAACTTATCGAAAACACAATCGGTAAGTCCTAGCTTGGTTACAATTGATGGTGATAATATAAAAATAAAATTTCTTTAGATTG
>NZ_JAWDHA010000153.1:0-648 GCF_034190895.1 Virgibacillus sp. M23
GTTCCTTCCATTATACCTTCTCCTTAGTTATTATAACAAGCTTCATCAAAAAGAAACACGTATAATCAAAAAACGCGCATCCCAATTTATAGGACTACGCATGTTTTTGAATCCCTGTATATTTCATAATTTGTCTAAATAAGCAATCCCAATCTTGGGTGCGGGCGATGTTTCGGCGCATTTCTTTATAGGTCTCGTCTCCGTTTTGTCCGAGAACTNTNTCACAAGCGGCTATAAAATCAATCGGATGATCGCCCTCTACCTATTCGTATACATAAGGCTTTTGCATTTTTGAGGTTGACGGAAGATTAGTGCCTACAACAGGTTTTCCTGCCGCTAAAAATTCAAATAGTTTCAGCGGAAACACAGCTTGGTTATACGGTGATTGTTTATATGGCATGATGCCAATGTCGATAAGCTCCATAAAATGAGGCACTTCTTTTGGATCTGCCGGACCGGTCCATATAACATTGGGAAGTCTCAGCAGCTCTTGAAACGAAACGTCACCATTGGTGGCATCCGGGCCAACCCATAAAAATGTCCAATCAGGCTTTTGCAGAGCGGCGGCTTCAATCATTTTAAAATCGAGCTTCGGTTTAATCCCGCCAATAAAGCCTAACACCGTTCCTTCTCTACCCTGCAGTATAC
>NZ_JAWDHA010000154.1:0-647 GCF_034190895.1 Virgibacillus sp. M23
TTGTTGATTCAGGCGCAGCGCAGAATGCTTCGTAGGTCCGACATACTGGTTTAACGGGAAGGATTCTTTAATGGCAGCTGTGATGAATTCTTTCGCTGCGTAAATGGCTTCTTTGACTTCCGCACCTTTGGCAAGCTCCGCTGTCACGGCTGCTGAGAATGTACAGCCTGCGCCATGTGTATAAGGCGTATCGATCATTTCGCTTTCAAGGACTTCCGCTGTTTTACCGTCATAGAGAACATCAACGGCTTTCTCGTGCTTGAGTTTGCCTCCGCCTGTAATGACGACATATTGAGCGCCGAGTGCATGAATTTTTTTCGCGGCTTCGATCATATCGTCAACTGTTTTTAGTTCATCCATGCCGCTGAGCTGGCTGGCTTCAAACAAGTTTGGCGTAATGACAGTGGCTAGCGGAGCCAACTGCTGACGCAGGGCTTGGGCATGCTCTGGATAAAGGACTTCATTAGCACCTTTGCAAACCATAACCGGGTCAATTACCACATTTTTTAATTGTTTTTCTTTGATCGTTTTTGCTGCAAGCTCGATAATGTCAACGGTTGGCAGCATTCCTGTTTTCATGGCGTCCACACCGATGCCGTACGTAATTGTTGCAAGCTGGGCGCGGATTGTATCGGTATCGATCGGGA
>NZ_JAWDHA010000155.1:0-637 GCF_034190895.1 Virgibacillus sp. M23
GCATAATGAATCTGAAGCGGAGTTTAAAGAGATGATGCGTGATATGATCCGCCAGGTGAAAGCGAAAGGAGCGGACGTCATCCTATCAACGCCTCAGGGCCGGGCGACCGATTTTACTTCTGAAGGCATCCATTCGTCTGTCAACAGATGGTACAGGGCCTCTATTTTGGCTTTGGCCGAAGAGGAAAAAACACATCTCATTGACTTAAATGTCCTCAGCTCGGCATACTTTACATCGATCGGTCCGGAAAAAACACTCGCGCTTTATATGGACGGAGATACGCTGCATCCGAACCGCGCGGGGGCCGACGCACTGGCGCGATTGGCTGTTCAAGAGCTAAAACGCCAGGGAATCGATGGCTTTTAACACGTCATTTTTTCGACAAAACACATACGCCTTCGTCAATTAGAGTATAATGAGAACATCTGCAAGAGACAGGAGTTTATACATGAGTCATTTTAAAAACTATCAAATCAGTCATGACATTTTACGAGCACTGGAAGGACTGGGATATACAGAACCGACCAAGGTGCAGCAGAGCGTGATCCCGGCTGCCCTTGAACGAAAGGATCTTGTCGTCAAATCACAGACGGGAAGCGGGAAAACGGCTTCGTTCGGGATTCCTCTCTGTGAGCT
>NZ_JAWDHA010000156.1:0-637 GCF_034190895.1 Virgibacillus sp. M23
GTATTTCCCTCACCTATGATTTCAACATCCCAATTATTCTTCTGGGCAAATAGATGAATTCCAGCTGCCACTTCATCACTGTTTGCATAAATAGCAGTAGGAATCCGTTCGCTCGTATAAAAGTGCTCAGCTGCCCGCTCACCGTCATTCATATCATTGCATCCAGACAGCATATGGCGGTCTTCCAGCCTTCCGCAAACAGATTGATAGGCCGCAGCTTTATCAGCCGTGCTTGGGCTCCTGTCGGCTTCTCTGACGCATGTAAAAGCGATATTCTCATGTCCGCGGCTTGTTAGATAGCGAAAGCTTTCTGCATAAGCAGCTTTTCTGTCGTTTTACGCACATCGGACATCAATGTCACCGGTTTCCTCACAAGCGATGATTGGCCCATATTCCTGATAAGCTAAAATCTTGGCCCAATGATTGGCGCGGGAAGTAATAATGAGTCCGTCAATTTTCTTTGTTTTTAACAGCTCTAAATATTTGATTTCAATAGCGGGGTTATAATTGGTGGGGAGGAGCGTCGTTGCATACTCAGGCTGAAAAGCAGCCTTGGTGATTCCGTTCACGATTTTATCAAAGCAGGGATGATCGCTATAAGGCAGAATCACACCAACCGTATGGGTTTTCCCGCGAA
>NZ_JAWDHA010000157.1:0-634 GCF_034190895.1 Virgibacillus sp. M23
TCTCAGTTCCACCCAGAGTTCAAGTCAAGACCGACAAGACCTCAGCCTCTATTCAAAGGCTTTATCGGAGCGTCTGTCGAAGCTGCGAATCAGAAGTAACAAAAAAAGACTTGCCGTTTGTCAAAAGCGGGCAAGTCTTTTTTATTTGTTTTCGGCAAGATCAAGCATGTACAATAAGATATTATGCATACTCTTGCAGAATTTCTTTTAGGGTAAACGATAAAGCGTGATAGACATACAGTGCCGTCATTAAAGAGGGAAATCCGTAACGGGTGCCGTCTTCATCGGGAACAAGCGGCATTTTTAATTTGGAATCAATATGCACATCACAATACTGTTCTATTCCCGCGCTATCTTTGGCTGTGGGCGATACGCATACGACTCCCGCGCCTTTTTCATACAGCTCTTTTGCGAGCGCCTGCTCTTCGGCTGTGCCTGTCCCTGAGCAAAACATCAGCACCCTGTCGCTTTCTGTCACTACTTCAGCGCTTTCTGGAAAGGCTTTGACAGATGGAAAGGGTTCTTTGCTTTCAGTGGCCTCATAAAAGACGCCCTGAAGCTCGTTCGCTCCGTATAAATAAATGGAATGCCCGCTGATCACCGCTTGAGCAAGCAGCCGCGCCCCATCTTCACT
>NZ_JAWDHA010000158.1:0-634 GCF_034190895.1 Virgibacillus sp. M23
CTCAGCTTCCACTGTTCTTAATTCTTCATCAAGTTTTTTAATTTCTTCGCCGACTTCACGCATTTCTTTAATAATGTGGTCCGCGTCTTTTTTCTCACGTTTCAGCACAGCAACCTGCTGAGACACTTCATTCCGTTTTACTTTTAACTCTTCAACCTTGCCGATAAGCTCTCTTCGTCTGTCATCTAACTCCTCAAACTTATCAAAATCAGTTAAGTCTTCGCCTTTGTGAACAAGCTTCGCTTTAATCTCTTGAAAATTTGCTCTCAGCATTTTCGTATCAAGCATGCGAAACACTCCTTTTTATTGATTTGTCGAAAATAAAAAGAGCCCTCATCCCCATAAAGGGACGAGAGCTCTCGCGTTGCCACACTGATTGAAAACAAATCAATGACTCGTTTTCCACTTTCACACATAACGGTTATCCCGTAAATGCCTACTTGTTTCAGCATTTCGCTCAAGGATGGATTCAGACAGCATCTTTCACCGATTCGCACCAACCATCGGCTCTCTTAGAAAGAGAGGCTCCCTACTAGTTCCTATCAACGCTTTTCGATCTTTATTTGTGCTTATAATGTACTATAAGTTTCCACAGCTTTCAACTGTTTTATACAAGTGCCTTCTGTTTGTATTC
>NZ_JAWDHA010000159.1:0-629 GCF_034190895.1 Virgibacillus sp. M23
GCCTTACAATGGATAAATATAAAGACCGAATCTTAACAATTTATGAAGAGTCATCATTTTTTTAGAAAATGTGATAAATTTGTGGCAGACATCAGCTTTCATAAATTGTTAAGGTTTACGTAGTATCTTATAACGTACGTGTTACTTATGAATGATATATAGTAAGGACACACGAGAATTAACATCAAGAATTATGAGGTGAGAGAGACATGGCCCATCGAATATTAGTCGTAGAGGATGATGAGGATATTGGTGATCTTTTGGAGGAATCCCTTACACGTGCAGGTTACGAGGTGCTAAGAGCCTAGGATGGAAAGCGAGCATTGCAATTTGTGAATGACTCGCTTGATTTGGTTATTTTGGATATTATGATGCCAGGCATTTCGGGAATTGAAACATGTCAGCACATCAGGAAATCCTCTAACGTCCCGATTCTGTTTCTGACGGCCAGATCGAGTACACTCGATAAAACTGAGGGATTACTCGCCGGCGGCGATGATTATATGACTAAACCATTCTCGGAAGAGGAACTTCACGCTAGAGTGATTGCTCAATTACGCAGATATACTATCTATCAAGAAAAGAAGGAAGAGGAAGAAACATTTCTTATCGGGGGCAAACTGAGAGTG
>NZ_JAWDHA010000160.1:0-617 GCF_034190895.1 Virgibacillus sp. M23
GTTCACTGTGAGCATATCATGAGAAAAATTACCCTAAAAAGGGTACTATAAAAGAAGACAAGTGTGGAGGAAACTCCTGCGAAACCACATATCGGATGCAAGGCCAGCCTGGCTCAGCGACTTTTAGACAAGACTCACCATGCACGAAAGACAACAGACGAAGGAGGTCATGCATTTGGACATATTTTTAGTTGTGCTTGTTTTATTAACGATTATTGCGATTTCTAATATCGTGAACCGATTTATTCCGTTTATTCCGGTGCCGCTGATTCAAGTGGCCCTTGGGATTCTTGCCGCCTCATTTCCACAGGGACTTCATTTTGAATTAAGCACCGAATTGTTTTTTGTTCTGTTTATTGCGCCTCTGCTATTTAATGATGGAAAGAGGACGCCGCGGGCGGAGCTTTGGAATTTAAGAGCTCCGATTTTATTGCTTGCCCTCGGCCTTGTGTTCGCGACTGTGATTGTAGGCGGCTATACGATTCACTGGATGATTCCTGATATTCCGCTGGCAGCGGCCTTTGGACTTGCGGCCATTCTTTCACCGACTGATGTCGTCGCTGTCAGCGCATTATCAGGAAGAGTGAAAATGACAAAAGGGAGTCTTCGCCTGCTTG
>NZ_JAWDHA010000161.1:0-611 GCF_034190895.1 Virgibacillus sp. M23
TTTACATCAGAAGCCAATCTCCGATTCTTTCCGAAATATTCAGCAATTTCCAATTGGATAGCCGTTTTATCCGGTGTACGATGAGATTATAAAGAAATTGAACATTGCAACAGAGTATAGGGATAGGTCATAAAAAGGAGACGTTCATGACAGGACATTATGCAAAAACGGAACATCAATATATATTGTTAACGTCTGAATCGACATCGTTTGATCATTACAGCGTATACAGAGATCCTCAGCTTCCGCAAATTTTTTCTCATAATTTTGTTCAGCTCCATGATACGTTTCCATTGGAGCGGTTATTGAATTTTTTGCCCTCCGTACCAAAGCTGCTTGAAGCGAATTATCTCCATTTAAAAGCATCGCCGCAGCATGTTTTTCCGCTCGGTTTGAAGCAGTCGCTTGTAAAAAGCGGTTTTGTCGTCGAGGATGAGCTACTATATGACATGAAGCTTAATGACTGGAATGGACAGATGGGACATCCTTTAACCGCATGGGGGACGGCAAAGAGCCTTAGCGATGGATCTTCTATTATGAAAATTTACGATTCCATTTATATTGGAGAAGCGATCGCCGAACAAAAATTAAATAGAAAATACCCTTTCTAC
>NZ_JAWDHA010000162.1:0-611 GCF_034190895.1 Virgibacillus sp. M23
CCACAACAATATTCTTTTCCAAAGCATTGTGCCTGCACGGGCCGGGGAAGGGATTCAGCAGAAGGCTGCTGAGCTGGCCGTTAAGCTTGCTGATGAGCTCAATCTTGTCGGGCCGCTTGCTGTTGAGATGTTCCTGACAGAGGACGGAGAGCTTTTGGTTAATGAACTGGCGCCAAGACCGCACAATTCTGGGCATTATACGCTGGACCTTTGCGAGACGAGCCAGTTTGACCAGCATATCAGAGCGGTATGCGGGCTCCCGCTTGGCAAGACAGATTTGCTGAAGCCGGGCATGATGGTGAATCTTCTCGGCAATGAAGTAAAGATTGTTGAGGAAGACCCGGATCTTTTAAAAGAGGCAAAGCTATATATATATGGAAAACATGAAATCAAAAAAGGCCGCAAAATGGGGCATATTACATTTATGAAGCAGCCTGAAGACGAATGGATTCAGGAGATCACAAATAAATGGATGAATAGAGACGGAGGACAAGCAGAATGATCGAACGTTATTCAAGACCTGAAATGTCTGCGATTTGGACGGACGAAAACAGATTTCAAGCATGGCTGGAGGTAGAGATTCTTGCCTGCGAAGCGTGGGCGGAGCTTGG
>NZ_JAWDHA010000163.1:0-610 GCF_034190895.1 Virgibacillus sp. M23
GAAGTATCCAAGAAAACCGGGAACTCCTAATAAATCGCCAATTGAAGGGTAATTTAGACAGCCTGATATGACAATACCATCATATTTTCATCAAAATTGATGGATGTATAGCAGGAAAAACCATGAGAAAATAGAATTATAAAAATGGCAGTTTTTAAAGGTGGTGTAGGTACATGAAGCATTCATTCTCTCGTTTCTTCGGGCTTGGTGAGAAGGAACAGGAGCCGGAGATTGCTGAACATGATACAAACAAAGAAGAGATTCTGGAAATACCGTTAAATGCTATCGTTCCCAACCGTTTTCAGCCACGCACCATTTTCTCAGATGAAAAAATCAAAGAGTTAGCAATGACCATTCATACACACGGCATTATTCAGCCGATTGTTGTTAGGCATACAGAAGAAGAAGGCCAATCCGAACTCATTGCAGGTGAAAGCCGCTGGAGAGCGGTGCAATCGCTTGAGTGGGAAAAGATTCCGGCGATTATTAAGGATTTTTCCGACACGGAAACCGCTTCTGTGGCGTTAATTGAAAACTTGCAGCGGGAAGAATTGTCTTCTATTGAGGAAGCCCATGCTTATGCTAGGCTGCTTGAGCTGCATGATTTAAC
>NZ_JAWDHA010000164.1:0-601 GCF_034190895.1 Virgibacillus sp. M23
TTCAGGAATAGTGTGTTTTGCAATCAATTCTCCTGTATCGGTAATATAGATGAATAGTTGTTTGTCTTCCGTTTCCTTGATACCGACGGTATCATATTTATGGAATGTTCCTAGTGGAAGAGAATACCGATTCGACAAATAACGAATTGTATTGTCCTTATGGACGCTTCTTGTTATACTATTTTCATAATTGTTTTTGATAGTTAATTTTTCTGCGACTGGTCTTAAGTGTTGCTTTTCCAAGGAGAACACTTCGACCGGTCTTTTTTTTGTTGTGTTATGGATTTTATAGTTCCCTGTTCGGTTTAGCCACTGCCAACCCTGTTCATTCCAGGAATCAATGTTGTGAAACACTCTATGTCTCGCAAAGTTATGCTTGATAAAGCCAACCACATTTTCAATTTTCCCTTTACTTTCTGGGTCAGCTTTTCTACAAACCCTAAGGTTTAAACGCCTGGTTTCCTTATAATGTTGAAACTCTTTCGTTAAGATAAGATCCCCGCCATTTTCACTGACCACGATTAAATTATCCTGATCATAAACGATTTCTCTTGGGATTCCGCCATACCACCGAAATGCATCTTCATGTGCTTCCATCACA
>NZ_JAWDHA010000165.1:0-601 GCF_034190895.1 Virgibacillus sp. M23
GATCGCTTCGGCATCCGTGAAGAACACATTCACTTCAAAGTTGAGCTGAAAGCTGCGCATGTCCATATTCGCCGTGCCGACGGAGGCGAGATCGCCATCACTGATCATGACTTTTTGATGCATGAAGCCTTTTTGGTAGGAGTACACTTCAATCCCCTCAAGAAGCAGCTCCGGGAAATAGGACCTCGACGCGTATTGGGTCAAAAAGCTGTCGTTCCTCTCCGGCACCATAACCCTTACCTCCACGCCTTTTGTCGCTGCTGCTTTCAGCGCTGTGCGAATGGATTCATTGGGGACAAAATAGGGCGTGGCAATCCAGATTGACTTCTGTGCGGAAGAAATCATTTCATAGTATAGGTCGCTCATGCTTTCCTTCATGTCAGTGCCTGTCTCGACAATTTTATAAATTCCACCTCCCTCCACGTGCACAGGGGTATTTTACTCTTCTTGATCAATTAACACTTCATTGGAGACTTATTCCCAATCCAGCATAAAGATGGCGTGAAGCTTTTGCACAATCTCACCTTCCAACCGAAGGTGAGTGTCTATCCAAAACCCGATGTGCGGATCCCGGCTGATATATTCCTTCCCGACATTTAAG
>NZ_JAWDHA010000166.1:0-599 GCF_034190895.1 Virgibacillus sp. M23
ATGCGGCAATTGTCTTTATTGAGCTTTGGGGCCTTCCGACAAAAGTGAACAGCATCGTGAAAAAGAAGGAGCAGAATAAAGCATGAAGAAGCTTTGGGGAGGCCGGTTTCAAAAAACACCGGAAAAATGGGTCGACGAGTTCGGCGCATCCATATCATTTGACCAAAATTTAGTCACTGAAGACATAACAGGGTCTCTCGCACATGCTGCCATGCTGAAAAAATGCGGTATCCTGACAGCGGAAGAAGAGCTGAAAATCCGCGAAGGACTGAATACCCTTTTGCAAAAAGCAGAGGAGGGAGCATTGGAATTCTCAGTCGATTATGAAGATATTCATTTGAACATAGAGAAAATGCTGATTGACGAAATCGGCCCGCTCGGCGGCAAGCTGCATACCGGCAGAAGCCGGAATGACCAGGTGGCGACTGACATGCATTTATACTTGAAGAATCATGTCGGCCACATCATCGAGCTGATTGAGGCATTCCAAAGTGCGCTGATTGAAAAGGCAGAAGCGAACGTTGAAACGATTCTGCCGGGCTACACACATCTGCAGCGCGCCCAGCCGATTTCATTCGCTCACCATCTGCTTGCGTATT
>NZ_JAWDHA010000167.1:0-597 GCF_034190895.1 Virgibacillus sp. M23
ACGTTACCGATGTGTCATTAAAGTCATGGAGAATCTCTTTCCGTTCCTTATCAGTTGTCATACTGATTTGGGATACAGGGATTTCCTGGTTTTGAATCACGGATTGAATGATTTCGATGAAATGGTTTTTTAATCTGTTTACCATTTCTTGATCGTAAGCATTAGAGTTATAAGAGAATCGAACGGTTAGTGTATCACTCGGTATAACCATAGCTGCCAATTCATAGTTGTTTTCCTCATAATATGTAATATTTTCTAATTCAAAGCCTAATGAATGATCGAAGCTCATTAGCTCATGATCAACATAATAGTTTTGAAAAACAATTATGTGATTGACTAAATTCCGTTTGACCTCAGATAAAGATTGAATATCTGCCAGTGGATAATAATCATATCTTGCCGATTCTAATGAATCTTTCTGCATTTGTTTAACAACATCAATAAATGTATGATTAACTTCTTGTTTCACTCGTACTGGTACTGTGTTTATGAATAATCCTACCATTTCCTCAATACCTTCTACTTCTGCATTCCTTCCGGAAACGACCGAGCCAAATACGACATCATCTAAGTTTGTATTCTTTTGGAGTAGGATTC
>NZ_JAWDHA010000168.1:0-597 GCF_034190895.1 Virgibacillus sp. M23
CGCTAGGGCTCATCGACACAAGCACAAGCGCGCTGATCAGGCCTGTCAGACTTCCCCATAAAGCGCCTGACGCATTGAATCGTTTCCAAAAGACCGTAAACACAATCAGCGGGAGGTTTGCGCTGGCGGCTACCGCAAACGCAAGGGCAACAAGGAATGCCACATTTAAGGACTGTGCAAAAATCGCTAGGAGAATCGAGAGCACTGACACGGCGACAGAAGCCCATCTGGCCGCTTTCATCTGTTCTTTTTCAGTTGCCTCTCCTTTTCTGATGATCTGGCTGTAAATATCATGGGCAAATGCTGAGGCGGCAGACAGCACCAATCCTGTCACGACAGCCAAAATGGTAGCGAAAGCAATGGCTGATACAAACGCGAATAGGAAGTCTCCCCCGAGCGCTTTTGCTAAAAGCGGAGCCGCCATATTTCCCGCTTGATCAGCTGCCGTAATCGCGTCAAAACCGACAAATGCAGCAGCGCCAAAGCCGAGAAACACCGTCATAATGTAAAACACGCCGATAATCCATGTCGCTGACACCACAGATGTACGGGCCGTTTTGGCATCCTTAACCGTATAAAACCGGATCAATATATGAG
>NZ_JAWDHA010000169.1:0-596 GCF_034190895.1 Virgibacillus sp. M23
TTATAAGTTCTTATATTACATGAACCTAATATAGAGTGTTTTCTGAGTTGTAATAATATATTTATACCTGCTTTCAAAATAAAATTGCAAATACCTGTTAAAAAATAGTTGCGAAGAATTCCCGGAACGTATCAAAATATCATGCATAAATGTCTCTTAGCATTCGGAGGAAATCAACAGCCATACTTTCGATATATCTAGAGTCATTCAATTAAATGGAACTTAAAACAATAAAATCCCATCTTTAGTAAACCCAACTTGTATAGAACAATTTCTCCACAAGCCTTTTTGTTTTATTAAGATTCCTTTAATTATTATATTCAGCTTTTAGAAACAGAAAAGAGCTCCCATTTACCTAGCTCTGCTTGTTTTGGGAATGTGAGTAATCTTCTTTACATTCTAGTAGGCGGATGTGAGGAGAATGTAAGTTGGTTGTATTTTCATAAAGCTTGTGCATTTCTTCCAGTTTATAGTGAGTGATGCAGAATATTTTATCGTTGATATTCAATCCAAGAAACCATCTGTTACGCCCTATTATAATAAATTTATCTTTAGAACTGTCTATCTAAACGGATACCATGAAGATATCCGTGAAT
>NZ_JAWDHA010000170.1:0-594 GCF_034190895.1 Virgibacillus sp. M23
GAGTATTGAAACATAGGTTTTCTGTACTTAGAGTGAACGGCTGTATAGCTGTTAATAAAGGTGGTACCGCGAGACCCTCGTCCTTTGCATAGGATGGGGGTTTTTTTGTGTTTCTTAAAGGAGGTGACGGCCAATGGACGATGGCTGGTGGTGCATAGCAGATGAATAGGAAAGGAGGATGTCAAATGGTCATTGCAACTGATGATCTTGAGGTCGCANGTCCTAAATGTGAAAGAGCGGGGGAAATTGAAGGAACACCATGCCCGGCCTGCAGCGGGAAAGGTGTTATTCTGACTGCCCAAGGATATACGCTTCTGGATTTTATCCAAAAGCAGTTGAATAAGTAAAGGAGAATAGCTGAGCTGAGATGAGAGAAGAAGAGAAGAGGAAGTTTCGCGAGGCCGCTTCAGGTACAATTTTTTTGCTGATCGGAACGGTTTGTTTTGCGTCTAAGTCAATTTGGATTAAATGGGCCTATCAAATGGGTGCTGAGCCAGATGCTGTGCTGCTATACAGGCAGCTGATGGCTGTTCCGCTGTTTTGGCTGATTTTCTTGTTTTACCGTCCTTCAATGCCAGACGGCAATAAAAAAGG
>NZ_JAWDHA010000171.1:0-593 GCF_034190895.1 Virgibacillus sp. M23
TCCCCGCCTCCACTTTTCAAACGTTTTCAAAACCTCTTCAGATAAAGCAATTTTACCCGCCGGCTTTTCGGAAGTGATTTTTCTTACCCGTCTCTCTATTCGCCTTTCAATCGCTTCTACCTCTCTCAAAAGCTCCCGGGCCGATTTCCGCAATGCCCCCTGTCCGAAAATCGCCCATTGCTCAGTATAGTCAGAGGTCGCAACGTGAATTTGAGTCGCGATATTATTCAAAGCCTGAGCGAGCTTTTCTATCCGCTCATCAGCCGTCTCATTTTCTTTTGTAAAAATCACTTCAACTCGATGGTTGGTCTGTTTTTTCTCAAGCCCTTTAACGAGATGCGCGTCAAAAACAACAATAACCCTGTTTCCTGTATACGATTGATATTCCGCCATTTTCTGAATCAGTACTTCTCTCGCCTCTTCGAAACTGTTCGCTTTTAAATCCTTCAGCTGCGGCCAGGCTCCAATCATGTTGTACCCGTCTACTAACAGGATATCCATGGGTCTTTATTCTCCCAGAGGGTTTCGTTTCCGGTAGACGTCATACATCAAAAGACCAGACGCGACAGATGCATTTAGTGAAGTTACATTTC
>NZ_JAWDHA010000172.1:0-589 GCF_034190895.1 Virgibacillus sp. M23
TCCTTCTTTTGAGAAAGAACAGATTGACATGCTGCAGCGTCTTTTAGGTAGATATAATTCTGGGTTTATCAGCTTCAAGCATGATGATGCAGGCACGGATTGCTTGGAGTGGTGGAAGGAACGCTGTCTTGAGGAATGCAAAAATGCACCGGGTGAAGGGAAATTCGGTGATCAGGGCTATTTGGATTATATGTCTGGGCTGTTTCCGAATGTGTGTGACATTACAACACCCGGCGTGAACATCGGCCATTGGAATTATGGACAGCATACGTTTTCCTGGAAAGATGTCCGGATCGTGCTGGAGGATGGCAGTCCGCTGATCTTTTATCATTTCAGCGGATACCGAATCGTCAGCATCAATGAAATCAAACAGATTCATGAAACAACCCGCACAGATCTGCCGTTTGTGCATGAACTGTATCAAGAGACACTGCCGCATATCATTCAGCACATCAAAACGTTAGACCCTGAATTTAACGGTTTTGCTTCAAAAGATGACAACAAATAAATGAGTAAATACAGGAAGTGAAAATGAAGTGAAAGCAAGCGTTATTATTCCTGCATATAATTCAAAGGAGCGTCTTTACAA
>NZ_JAWDHA010000173.1:0-587 GCF_034190895.1 Virgibacillus sp. M23
GTAAACGGATGGACTGAAGCTTTTGGCAGATCAACTAACACTTCCGGAAATTGTTTGTTATCTGGCACCATCTTTTTAGAAGCCTCTAATGATTTAAGCGGTACGATGGCTGTCCATATGCCAGTGCTGCCAAATACAATCGGAAGATCTTCATGAAAATCTTCTTCGGTGATTCACAGTGCGTGAGCAAGTTTTTCCCGATCGCCTGTAAATGGTTTGAATTGCGGGGAGGCCTGTTCAAGCGTAATATGAATGCGGCCATCTTTTTCAGAAATGTTCACAGGCANGNTTCCGGCTTTCGTTTGGATGCTGTACGTTTTACCGCTCTCCAGCATTCCTTTCTCACATAATGCGTAAAGAGAAGCAACTGTAGCATGACCGCACAAATTCATTTCGTGTCCAGGGGTAAAGTAACGGAGTTCAAGATCGGCCGACTCGCTTTTTCGGATAAAGGAGGTTTCTGAATACCCGGCACGCTCGGCTATGATCTGCATCTCGTTTTCAGTAAAATCGTCTCCCTGCAATACGACGCCTGCGGGGTTTCCTTTTCCGGGACTGCTTGTAAATGCTTCATATTTTAATACCTC
>NZ_JAWDHA010000174.1:0-572 GCF_034190895.1 Virgibacillus sp. M23
TTATAGGCCAGCAAAGCAAAATCACTGCCAAATTCTTTCGGCCTCAAATCCACCTGCGTAACCAACTTTCGAGCAGCTTGCAAAAACTTTGTCGAAACATCTCCTACATCGCGATCTTTGTCATCAGAAACAAAGTGCTCCATCCAGATATCTGCCGTAACTTTATCTTTATAGCTGACATGTATCGCAACCGCCCCAGGCTTTCCGCCGCCGATATCTAATGATCGCCCCGTTATCGTATAATCTCCAACCGCGCAAATTCTACGCCCAACTAGTTTATGCCGATCAGTGAAAAACTCAACACCATCATAATCAGCATTTCGCTGCATCTTATTAAAAGAATCACGCACATCAACCAGTTTTTCTTTTGGAAGAAGAGCCAATTGCGCCGCGGTGACTTTTTCATTCAAAACAACATGATAAACAATCTTCCCATTTGCAGCTACGGACTTAATATCCGCATCTGCGAAATGAGCGCTATTGTATATCAACGCAACATTTCTATCAGAGTACAGCTTGAAAAAATTATCCAAATTCGCTTTCTTAGTGTGCGCGCTAATCAGATAAGACGG
>NZ_JAWDHA010000175.1:0-569 GCF_034190895.1 Virgibacillus sp. M23
ATCTCCACGATGCCTATGCGAAGCTGTGTTTTTCAAAGGAAGTGGATAGAATATGAAACTCTCATTATTCATTGTTGCCGTTTTTATGCCAGCATGCCTGCTGTCAGCCTGCTCCGATCATGCGGAAGAACACGCAAGTGCCGATAAAAAGAAAACGGTCGAGCTCATAACGGACGTTCGAAAAACAGCAAAAGCAAGCATTGATTGGACAAAGCCTTCGGGCGGAGAATACCCGGATATGAAACAGAAGCATGTCTGGATTGAGGTGAATGTGAAGGAGCAGACGGCTTACATCAAAGAAGGAAGCAACACCATCTATACAATGATGATCTCTTCAGGCCTTGATCAAACAAAAGATGATGCTACACCAAAGGGCACCTTTCATATAGAGCCTGAACGGGGAGAATGGTTTTTCTCCGAAGGATACCAGGAAGGCGCGGAATATTGGATATCATGGAAAAACCATGGAGAATTTCTATTTCATAGTGTGCCAATGACAAAGGATCAAAAAGTCATCAAAGCTGAAGCAGCAAAACTAGGAACGAAAGCATCTCATGGGTGTATCAGGT
>NZ_JAWDHA010000176.1:0-568 GCF_034190895.1 Virgibacillus sp. M23
GCTTAGCCATTCCCGGCATGATTGGATGAATAAGCTGCAGCTGATTAAAGGAAACTTAAGCTTACAGAAGTATGACCGCGTCTTTGAAATGATTGAAGAAATGGTTATAGACGCAAAGCACGAATCAAAGCTCTCAAACCTGAAAACACCGCATTTGGCGTTTGATTTTCTTACATTTAATTGGAAAACCCATTATATGACGCTTGAATATGAAGTTCTTGGAGAAATTAAGGATTTGTCGTCATATGACCAAAAGCTGGCGAAACTGATGAGAAAGCTGTTTCATCTGTTTGATCAAGCAGTCAGCAGAGAGAGTGAAAATCATTTAACGGTTTCGCTTCATACGGATCATCCTGATAGACAGCTGATTCTGTACCTTGATTTCCACGGCGCCTTTGCCGATCCATCTGCTTTTGATGATATTCGGCAGAATGGATATGAGGAAGTTGATATCATGCGTTTTGAAATCACAAGTCACGAATGTCTGATTGAAATTGGATTGGACTAGCGGAGTTTTTAACGGTTAGAACGGAGGACATTATGTTTGTAGATCAGGTCAAAGTATATG
>NZ_JAWDHA010000177.1:0-568 GCF_034190895.1 Virgibacillus sp. M23
TTTCAAAAGAATGCGGAAGACTTAAAGAGTAATACTTGTTTAAAGGGAAGTCCCGGTGCTGAAGAAGAAAGCCAAATCAGATATATGAAAGTATACCTGTCTTCCATGTATATCTGTTTCATTTTATTGGCCATTTGGATGACGGTGTGGTTTTACTTTTAATGAAGCATAGGGATTCCATTGAGGACTTGTATCGGCAGTATTATCAAGAAATTTTAAATTATTTATTCAGAAGGACTCATCACCTTGAAACAGCCAAGGACTTAGCGCAAGACACGTTTGTGAAAGCTCTTAACGGCCTGGCCTCGTTTAGGGGGCATTCTTCCATCAGAACATGGCTCTACACCATTGCCCATCACACCTTTATCAATTGGTACCGCAGGGATGTCAAATAACAATTTACTGATATCAGCAAAAATGAAGGGTTAACGCAAACAACTTATGAGCAGCCTGAACAGTATCTGTCACGGACGGTAAAAAGCGAAACGCTGCGGCAGGAGCTCCTGAAGTTAAAAGATCAGCATCAATCCGTTTTGATTTTAAGAGAATTCCAAGAGCTTACTTATGA
>NZ_JAWDHA010000178.1:0-564 GCF_034190895.1 Virgibacillus sp. M23
ACTAGCTTTCTATGAATAAGCGTACTTATTTATCGCCTTAACTTTTGGTTTTCTAGCTTCCGCTCATAGCGATTAGCATGACTTCCTTCCTCTTCGTACGATAAGTCAACATCGATTCACTTACGTTCATCGTGTTTTCTTTATCTCCTGTGAGTCAGTCCAGTCTGTACATCGCTAAACATTCGCTTCCGCTTTTAGTTTGATGTCGTTGTTACTCTTATTTAGTTTTCAAGGTACAAAAATGGAGCCTAGCGGGATCGAACCGCTGACCTCCTGCGTGCAAGGCAGGCGCTCTCCCAGCTGAGCTAAGGCCCCGTGTGTTTATATATAATAGATGGTGGGCCTGAGTGGACTCGAACCACCGACCTCACGCTTATCAGGCGTGCGCTCTAACCAGCTGAGCTACAGGCCCATCTAACTATGTAGTAGAGAATTGATCTCTCAAAACTGAACCAAACAACCAAGTATGTCCTTACAAACCATTCGTAAAGAATGGTTCGCGTTCCGTAATTATCCTTAGAAAGGAGGTGATCCAGCCGCACCTTCCGATACGGCTACCTTGTT
>NZ_JAWDHA010000179.1:0-562 GCF_034190895.1 Virgibacillus sp. M23
TGTCAATTTCTTTTAGCATCTCCAGCAAATCTGCCAGCATCACATTTTGATCTGGAGCAACTTGCTCTAAAAGCCCATTTTTGTACTCATACAGACCTGTGTACACCTGTCCCCGTCTAGCATCAAAGATTGGGCAGATCAGACCGTCAAAATGCCGGCCATTTGCCGCAAGCGTCTCAAGACTTGATACAGCAGCAATTGGAATGTCTAAAGACCAGGCAAGTGTTTTGGCCAGCGTCACACCTATTCTTACTCCTGTGTATGAACCAGGGCCTTTTGCAACGACAATTTTAGAAAGATCCTGCGGTGCCATATCACAATCACTCAGCAATGAATGAACAGCAGGCATCGCTCTTACAGAATGGTTTTTTTTCAAGTATGTAATGTATTCTGCTATAACGGTGTCTCCTCGAAGCAGCGCAATGCCCAATGTATAATTTGATGTATCAATTGCTAATATTGTCATGTCTACTTATCTCCTCACAAAGCATTTCGTACCGATTCCCGACAGCAGTAAAGGTGATTTCCCGCTCACTATAAACAGCTCTTTTGATAACAATTT
>NZ_JAWDHA010000180.1:0-561 GCF_034190895.1 Virgibacillus sp. M23
TCAAATAAGAGTGAAAAAAGGTTGAGAGGAAAGCCAAAAAAGGTAGGAACAACCTCACTTGGCAAATAAATGTATATAGGTTTAAGGAGGGTTTTCGTAACAGGCTGTCCGTTTGCTTAGACGAACGCCTGTTACTGGCCTGCAAAATAAAGATTTTTCTTATTTGTTCTCACAAAGTCACAGGAGAGGATAGAGTCCAATAAAAATGTTCTGATATGTTTTTTCTAAAAACTAAATGCTTTGATTTTCGTTTTGCTTTTCTGCCTTACAATAATCGTTCTTTTACTAATTGTTCCGTCTTTCTTCATATATATAATGCTGATTGGCATTTGGCTTTCCAAAGATCGATGTAAGTAGAAATTCATACAGCCGCTCTCCCCTTCCAGTTTGATATGACCACATTATAGTAAGAACAAATGTTCCTTTTCAATCCCCAATGATTTCCTCAACCTCTCATCCATCGTATCTAATACGAAAGATTCATAAAAACAAACTCTTATCCGCCTCTTATAAAGGACAAACAAACTTACCGAACCTATCATCTGTTCATAGAGTATACAG
>NZ_JAWDHA010000181.1:0-559 GCF_034190895.1 Virgibacillus sp. M23
GATAAGTTGGAAGATTATGACATCTTAACATTAATGAAATACTAAGGATAATCGCATAACGAAAAAAGCACTCCATGTCAGGGTGCTTTTTTCCTATTGTTTTGCATTTATTTTATATAATATTTGGCTATTTGAACTTCTGCTCTTTACATCTTTCGTTTTTTTCTTGATAATAAACTACAATACAGTTTACATTTTAAAAAAGGTGATTCCATGGCGAACGAACAAGTATTGACTGCCGAGCAAGTTATTGATAAAGCGCGAAGCTATCTATCTGATGAGCATATCGCATTTGTCTAAAAAGCATATCTGTACGCTGAAGATGCTCACCGCGAGCAATACCGCAAATCGGGCGAGCCATATAATATTCATCAGATTCAGGTTGCGTGGATTCTCGTCGATCTTGAAATGGACCCTTCCACAATTGCGGGCGGATTTTTGCACGATGTCGTGGAAGATACAGATGTGACGCTCGATGACCTGAAAGAAGCATTTTCCGAAGAAGTGGCAATGCTTGTAGACGGCGTAACAAAACTCGGCAAAATTAAATATAAATCTC
>NZ_JAWDHA010000182.1:0-554 GCF_034190895.1 Virgibacillus sp. M23
GCAAAGCTTTTCCTGATAGGCACGCATCATATGAAAAGGCCAAAAAATAGGGAAGTGAACGGGACATGGCGTTTGGTGTAAAACGAGAGGAACTGAACCGGTGGACACAAGCAGTGAAAAAAGGAGAAATCGCATTTTTAACACATTACTGGCTTGATGACCGGTTTCCGGAAGCAAAGACTGTGACAAAAGCCGGCTGTGCAGATATTGATAAGCTGATTCGATGGGGAGCAGCCTACGGGTTAAAGAAAGAATGGATACATAAGAAAAGTGAATTTCCTCACTTTGATCTGCTGGGGGAGACCCAAAAATATATTTTGGAACAAGAAAACCTAACCGATCATCTTATACGATTTCATTTGTAAAAAAAAGAACGCACATCATGTGCGTTCTTTTTTATTGGTATTCAAAAACCGGTTCATCAGCGTCTTCTGAATAGCTGACGAGAAGGTCGTGATTATCAAAGTACCATAAATCACTTTCTTCAATAAAGAAGGTAATGCCGTCTGCTTCTGCAGTGACTCCCGCCTCTTGTGGGGCATCTTTCGCTACAC
>NZ_JAWDHA010000183.1:0-547 GCF_034190895.1 Virgibacillus sp. M23
TTCATAGTGGGTCCTCTCCTTGGTATTTATTAATTTCGGGGTCAATGCGCATTGACACCCTGTACTATACCAAGGGGGCTCTTTTTTGTTCAACCCTCAAATTTCTTCATTACAGGAATGCTCCTATCGTCTTTTTTCTAGATATTACCATAAATAAGTGGACTTTGGACTCAATTTATAGAATAATTGAATTATATAAATTTGTTTTAAAGGGCGGTATTCAACATGGATTTTTTATTTACAGTGGGAGGCATTTTAGGTATAGGTTTTCTTATTTTATTACTAGCTTACATGAATGTTTTAAAGAGTGAAAACAAGAAAAAATAAGCCCCGACTATTAGAATGTACCATACAGAGTAGACACTTTAAAAATACTACTCTATAGGGTACTTTTATGTTTAATGGGAAAACTAAAATGAGTGAATCAATTTCATAATTGCTGTTTTTAAAAATGCATAGAGTTGTTCCTTGATGATTTTTAAGTTTTTTTAATAAAGATCAATTTTATTTATGCAGCTTTTAGCGTCTTATGTTTCATTTCTAGTCT
>NZ_JAWDHA010000184.1:0-546 GCF_034190895.1 Virgibacillus sp. M23
GCAATAAAGCGCTTCGAAGGAAGTTTTTCTTTTGATGTGAAGTATTGAATCACTCCGCTTGCCCGTGCTGCTGATAGCTCCCAGTTCGACGGATATCGGTATGTCGAAATGTTTCGGCTGTCTGTATGGCCTTCGACTTGAATGTCATTTGGAATGGTTTGAAGAAGTACGGCGATTTGGTGAAGAAGTGTTTCAGCATTTTTCAGCACCTTTGCCTCACCTGTATCAAACAGCACCGCCTCCTGCAGAACGAGCACGACACCGCGTTCATCCCGTTTGGCTGTCATTTGAGCCTTCAAATGGTTGTCTTTTATATATGTATTTACTTTCTTGAGAAGCTGATCCTGCTGATCCGCTTGCTTCTTCGCATCGGATGGAGGTGTTTTCTTTTTTTCTATGGACGTTTGGTCCGGCTGAAGCCCGCCGCCATCCTTCTGAATCGAATCGACTGCCGCTTTAAATTTTTGCAGATCGATTTGGGACATCGAAAAAAGCAAAATAAAGAACACAAGGACCAGGGTGATCAAATCTGTAAAGGTAACCATC
>NZ_JAWDHA010000185.1:0-546 GCF_034190895.1 Virgibacillus sp. M23
ATATTGTCGAAAACAGATTGCTTAACGCCCAGGTCGAAAAAGTAAAAACCTTGGATGAAACCACCGACCAAGTGCTGTCCGGGCTCGTCGCAGTCATTGTTGAAGGCGCAGGCTTCGCATTTATCATTGATGTCAGGAGCTATCCGGGCAGAAATCCGGAAGAACCAGATACGGAAAAGGTAGTCAGGGGAGCCAGAGACGGATTTGTTGAAAATATCGTCGTCACTACGGCCCTTCTCAGAAGGCGGATCAGAGACGAACGCCTTCGAGTCAAGATGACGAAAGTTGGCGAACGGTCAAAGACGGATTTAAGCATTTGTTATATAGAAGATATAGCTGATCCGGATCTGGTTGAGATCGTGGAAAAGGAAGTTGCTTCCATTGATGTCGATGGATTAACACTGGCCGACAAAACTGTCGAGGAATTCATTGTTAATCAAAACTATAATCCTTTTCCGCTCGTGCGCTACACAGAAAGACCGGATGTGGCCGCGAATCATGTTCTTGAGGGCCATGTTGTCATTATAGTGGATACATCGCCTAGTG
>NZ_JAWDHA010000186.1:0-544 GCF_034190895.1 Virgibacillus sp. M23
GATAAAGGAGTGCAGAATTATTGAGCAATAATCAATCTCGTTATGAAAACCGTGATAAGCGCAGAAAAGCCAATTTAGTGCTTAACATTTTAATCGCAATCGTATCCATACTAATTGTCGTAGTAGCAGCGAATCTCTTCATTAACAGTCCTTCTAGCAAAGATGTCAGCAAGGATTCTGAAACGACACAAAAACAAGAATCTCCGGCTTCAGGAAAGACGGAAAAGAAATCGGATGAGGATATAAAAGACAGCAAGAAAGATATTTCTGACAGCGAAAAGGATTCTGAGAAGTCTTCAGATTCTGATTCAGATTCCAAAAAAGATGATTCTTCTTCTAAAAAAGATGACTCTGACTCAGATTCAGCAGGTGACGGGCTTAAAGATGCAAAAGTTACAGAAGGCGGCTCATCAAGCGATGTGGAAAAAACGTATGAAAATTCTGACTGGAAAGCAGTCGGAACTGAGCAGACAGGCGAGCATGCCGCTACTTATGATTCAAGCTCACAAGACTGGGCTGAGATGCTAAAAGCCATTTCATATGC
>NZ_JAWDHA010000187.1:0-534 GCF_034190895.1 Virgibacillus sp. M23
TTGTAGGTAGATGCGTAAGCAAACCGTTTATTAGGTCGATAAGTTACTGTCTGGTTTGTACCAGTGTCGATAGCATAGACACCTAGTCGAGCGTCAAACTTTTTCTCAAGTTGAGCGAACTCTCGATGAGTCGCATGGTTTGCATGATTGTTGTGCTCTGTTTTTTCTTTTGCTTCAACTTGCAATTGTTCACCTATAAAGAATTTTACGCTTGCAAGGCTTAAACTTAGTATGCCAACACACACCCCTATTTTTAGCATCCTTGTACTTTTCAAAATGATCATTCCCTTCAGACTTTTAATATTTAAAACGGATGTTAAATTAGATACAATTGTATTGAATTTGAACATCAGTTTTTAAAATTACACTTAATAGACAATCTAAATAACAATATTGTTCCATATCTTTTAAAAAAATAATTTAACCTTAAGATAAAATAGAACCTACATAGAGAAGGGTTTTATGTTACATACAAGAAGCTTTGAATTTTTTGAGCAAATAGTTGTAATTCATCAGATACAGAAATAGGCATGC
>NZ_JAWDHA010000188.1:0-531 GCF_034190895.1 Virgibacillus sp. M23
GCAAATTAGCCTTCAAAAATCCGAAGACAGGTTCTACATCTATTTTACGTTTTCCATAGATTTCTCCCGTTTCTTCTTTTGAAAGCTGCTCTCTTATATATGCTTTTTGCTGTTCCCAATGGGCATTGTAGAAAATCTTACGATTTCCTTTTGCTTTGGTACAATGAACGCGTAATGGACATCCCGAACAATCTTCGCATTCATAGACACGAAAGGTTCGTTTAAATCCGGCTTTATCTGTTCGATTCGATAGATATTGAAAAGGTACCTTCTTTCCGTTTGGGCAAGTAAAGAAGTCGTTGTCTGAATCATAGTCCCAGTTTGACACATAAAAAAGATTTTCTTTATATTTCTTTTTCTTTTCTTTCCGATAGGTATTATACGTAATGAGTGGAGTTCTATTCCGGTGTAATACCTCACTATAATTTTGTTCACTACCATAACCGGCGTCAGCGACAATATACTTGGGTAACTTGAAGTACCTTTCTTCAATATTATTGAGAAAAGGAATAAACGTGCGAGTATCCGTAG
>NZ_JAWDHA010000189.1:0-531 GCF_034190895.1 Virgibacillus sp. M23
TTCCACACATGCTTCAAGCAAAAGCTTCACCATAACCGGATCGCCGACTTGGACAGCAGAACGCTTTTCTTCAGATGAGTCTGACATCTCTTCAGAAGCAAACTTAGCGCCGTGGATTCCGTCACGCCCGGTTTTCGCTCCTACGTCCATTACGGTATTGCCGACACCCTTCGCCTGGCCTTTTTTGATGTCTTCATGATTGATTAAACCGACGCACATAGCGTTGACAAGCGGATTTCCTTCATAGCTGCTGTCAAATTGCACCACTCCGCCGACTGTCGGGATGCCGATACAGTTGCCGTATCCGGCGATACCCGCTACTACTTCTTCAAACACTTACTTCACTCGCGGTGAAGTCAGTTCACCAAATCGAAGAGAGTTCAATACAGCGATTGGACGGGCACCCATCGAGAATACGTCACGGATGATTCCGCCTACGCCAGTGGCAGCGCCTTGGTAAGGCTCTAGAGCTGATGGGTGGTTATGTGATTCAATTTTGAAGACAACCGCTTGGTTATCACCGATATCAAC
>NZ_JAWDHA010000190.1:0-529 GCF_034190895.1 Virgibacillus sp. M23
ATTCTTATTCGGTCCATTCAGGCGTTTTCTATATGAACTGCCTTTAACAAATGTGCGAATAATGAAATGACAATTCATGATGAGGTTAAGCGATCTATTTGCTCCTCCGCAAGGAATCATTGCCAATAAATTCTTCTCATCAGTTTTCCAGTTATTTTAAAGATCGGTTCAATGTAACGATTTCTTGAGCCAGAGAAGCAGCTCTTAAAAAATTTTTTTGCCTTTCGGCTTCGGCTCTTTCCGCCTCTTTTTCTTTTATCATTGACCAATTTCTTTGATTCAACACTTTTTTTACATAATCTGATAACTCAGCTTCTCTAAGCTCTTGATTAACCTGAAGCATTAATATATCAGACAAGAGCTGGCTTATATGATCATCTGTCACCCTGGCCATCAGATGCTGTGGCGTCAGTTCGGCTCCCTCTTCATAAAAAGCATAAAGATAAGCGGCTAATGCTCGGTGCTCATCAATATTAAATTGAAACCCTACCCGGTCAATCACTTTTTTGATGACGCTCCGATCTCGAAG
>NZ_JAWDHA010000191.1:0-527 GCF_034190895.1 Virgibacillus sp. M23
ACCCAAGACCGCCCGCTGCACCGGCGCCCTCTCTTTCTCGGAAGGTTGCTCCGAGCGCTTTTTCTGCGATATCAGCGAACTGGCTTAGGTTCTGGTCTAGTACATCCATCATGCCGGGCGTCGCGCCTTTTTGCGGCCCGAAAACAGCCGTAGCTCCTTTTGGCCCTGTTAACGGATTATCCACGTCACACGCGACTTCCAGTATGACATTCTGCAACCTGGGATCAAGCCCGCTGATATCTATTGATGCAAGCTGAGATAGCGCGCCGCCCCCTGGGCCGATCTCGCGTCCTGAGTCATCAAGAAGCCTTCCGCCCAATGCCTGGATCATTCCGGCTCCTCCATCGTTCGTAGCGCTCCCCCCGATTCCGATGATCAAATGCTCCGCTCCCGCAGCAAGAGCCGCTCCGATTAATTCTCCCGTTCCTTTTGTTGTGGTGACGAGCGGATTTCGTTTATTAACGGGCACCAGATGCAGCCCTGAAGCAGCAGCCATTTCAATCACAGCTGTTCTCCCATCACCCATC
>NZ_JAWDHA010000192.1:0-525 GCF_034190895.1 Virgibacillus sp. M23
TGCAAGCGATCCGCTTCCAAGTCCGTCAGCAACCGCGCAAATTAATTCCTTGTCATCAGCTTTCATAAAAAAGCTGTCTCCGCAAATCGATTTTCCTTCTTTATTCAGTTGATATACTAGAGTTTGAATATGCTCGTTTTCTTCAACCTGGATCATTACATTAACTCCATCGAGGGATCTTCAATCAAGGCCTCTCTGAGCTTCTTCACAGCTTTGCGCTGCAGACGCGAGACGTGCATTTGAGATATACCGAGAATGTCCCCAGTTTCTTTTTGGCTTTTGTTTTGAATATACGTAAGGTCTATGATTTGTTTTTCACGGTCTGAAAGGACATGAAGCACGCTTTGCAGCATCATTTGCTGGTTGACTCGCTCATATCCATCCTCCTGTGATCCGACGATATCAAGGATCGTGACGGTGCTTCCGTCCGAATCCGCTTCAATGCTGTGGTCAACGGATAAGGCTTGATAGCTTTTGCCCATTTCCATCGTTTCAAGAACCTCTTCTTCAGAAACATCGAGGAAT
>NZ_JAWDHA010000193.1:0-521 GCF_034190895.1 Virgibacillus sp. M23
GCTGTGTTTGTTGATGGTCCCTTTAAAAATGCGGTTTCCAATGATTTTGGAATTGGTTGAGGTGTTTGTTTGAATAGCTGTCGCAGTGCCTGCGGAGAGGTTATTGATGGTGTTTCCAGAAATGATAGAGCCTGCTGATCCATTGACATAAATCACACTCGGATTCCCGGATGTTCTGTTGACTGAAATGGTATTATCAAAAATCTCATGCACACCTGTGCTGATATAGACGGTGACCAAAAGCGGAGATTTCTCGAGGTGGTTGCTGATAATTGAGGTTTTTGCACTTGTGGAGCAGTAAATCGGGTACTTTTTAAACTCTTTAAATGTATTGTTTTTGATGATAGCGCCAGCATTATTTGTGACGGAAACAGCATATGATTCCGGGACCGCTTCAAACGTGTCAGGATGCAGTGTATTTCCTTCAATCACCGCATTCCCTTGAGCGATCCAAATGCCTCGGCTGAATTTTCTCAGGAGATTATCTTTAATGATCATGTCGCCTCCGGAGATGTTCACAC
>NZ_JAWDHA010000194.1:0-520 GCF_034190895.1 Virgibacillus sp. M23
GTCAAACAGTTCTTCTGGCGTTCCCTGTTCGATAATATGGCCGTCTGCCATAAAAATCACTTGATCAGCCACCTCTTTTGCAAACGCCATTTCGTGTGTCACGATGATCATCGTTGTTTGTTTTTCCGCAATGGATTTGATGACCTGAAGCACCCCTGTGACGAGCTCAGGGTCNANCGCTGACGTTGGTTCATCCAGTAAAATCGCATGCGGATTGACCGCAAGCGCCCGGGCGATGCCAATTCGCTGCTGCTGGCCGCCGGACATTGTGATCGGATAGCTGTCAGCCTTATGCTCCAGACCGACTTGTTTCAGAATCTCCATTCCAATGCGTTTTGCTTCGTCGCGTGATTTGTGTTGAGCCACAATTAAAGCTTCTGTAATGTTTTGCAAAGCCGTTTTATTTTTAAACAGATTGTAGTTTTGAAAAACCATGGCCGTTTGCTGGCGAAGCCGGTGTGCTTCTTTGCGTGTGAATTTTTCCGCGTTCAGTTTGGCTTCTCCAATTTCAATGATGCCT
>NZ_JAWDHA010000195.1:0-520 GCF_034190895.1 Virgibacillus sp. M23
GGTATTTTGGTAGCATATGCCGCAAGCGGCCTGGTCATGTTTTTTATTATGAGAGCGCTTGGGGAAATGGCCATTCAAAAACCGGTTGCCGGTTCCTTCAGCAGGTATGCGCGTGATTATTTGGGACCGCTTGCAGGCTATTTAACAGGGTGGAACTACTGGTTTTTATGGGTTGTCACCTGTATGGCTGAAATTACTGCTGTCGGCATCTATATGGGGTTCTGGTTTCCTGATGTGCCAAACTGGATTTGGGCATTATCGGCGCTGATCATTATGACGGGTGTTAATTTCCTGGCTGTCAAAGCTTACTGCGAGCTGGAATTTTGGTTCGCATTGATTAAAATTGTCGCGATCCTATCTATGATTGCTGTCGGTTTATTGATGATTATTGCAGGAGTCGGCAATGGGGGCATTGCAACCGGAATCAGCAATTTATGGAATAACGGAGGATTTTTCCCTCATGGAATAATAGGGGTTTTATTGTCGCGTCAAATGGTGATGTTCGCCTATTTAGGGATAG
>NZ_JAWDHA010000196.1:0-519 GCF_034190895.1 Virgibacillus sp. M23
GATAAAGACAGAAGCAGGAATTCGGGGGGAACCGGGCTGGGCCTTGCGATTGTGAAGCATTTAATAGAGGCTCATGAAGGGAAAATTGATGTCACAAGCGAGCCTGGACGGGGAACTGTCTTTACCGTGACGCTGAAACGGGCCGCTGAAAAGTCCGCCTAATGTTTACAAAGGTTTAACAATATCTTCATGCACTGTTAAACATATGCTGGTAGGATGTAGTAGAACCCCTTCATCCAAGGAGCCAATTTTGACGGCGGGAACCTATTTGTGTTCCCGTCCTTTTTTGTGTGTTCTCTTATAGTTCACGTATTTTCCTTTCAAATTGAACTTTGTTAAAATAAGAGGAGCTAATGAGTATGTAAGAGATGAATGGAAGCGTGAGGCTTCTTAGGAGGAAATTGAATGACAGAACGAAAAAAATTAGTGCTTGTAGACGGAAACAGTCTGGCTTACCGGGCGTTTTTTGCATTGCCGCTGTTAAGCAATGACAAAGGTGTTCATACAAAGGCCGTATAC
>NZ_JAWDHA010000197.1:0-518 GCF_034190895.1 Virgibacillus sp. M23
GTATAACGATGATCTGTATAACTTATGTCGCTAGGAGTGTTTGTTCCTTGAAAACTACATATAGACAAAAAAAGCGCCTTGACGAATGATCATCAAGAACGCCGTGTAAAGATTAGACACCTTTATTATACGGCACTTTTATAAAAATGTCATGCGTGAGTATTTGAGTGATGAACAGCAATCACTTTAAATGCTGTATCAGTCTAGAATAAGCGTGCGGAATAGCTGTAGTCAGCTTGATGGCTATAAATAGCCTACTAGGTTGCCACGAAGGCTTAAAGCCGTTAGCAACTGATAAGCGCCATGATGGATGCAGAACCGGAGCGAATTCTAAATATAAAATCAAATTTCATGATCGGTTGAAAATAAATAAAAAAAATGAAATGGGGATATGAAAAATGAACTTAAACTTTATTGTACCGGATATTAACATGACTTTTGGAGACATGAAATTCATGGGACTTAACAAAGAAAGATATGTTTATGATCGGGAAAACAATAAGCGTACTGACGTACTG
>NZ_JAWDHA010000198.1:0-514 GCF_034190895.1 Virgibacillus sp. M23
CAGTTGAAGTTGAACGTTCTCTTCGTGTACTTGATGGTGCTGTTGCTGTACTTGACGCGCAATCAGGCGTTGAGCCTCAAACAGAAACTGTTTGACGTCAGGCAACAACTTACGGAGTACCGCGTATCGTTTTTGTTAACAAAATGGACAAAATCGGTGCAGACTTCCTTTACTCTGTAGGAACTTTAAGAGATCGTCTTCAAGCAAACGCTCATGCAATTCAATTGCCGATCGGTGCTGAAGATAATTTCGAAGGTATCATCGACCTTGTAGAAAACGTTGCGTATTTCTACGAAGATGACCTCGGAACTCGTTCTGATGCAAAAGAAATCCCTGAAGAGTATAAAGAGCAAGCTGAAGAGCTTCGCAACAGCCTTATTGAAGCTGTATGTGAGCTTGATGAAGAGCTTATGGATAAATACCTTGAGGGTGAAGAAATCACAATTGACGAGTTAAAAGCAGGTATCCGTAAAGGTACATTAAATGTTGAATTCTACCCTGTTCTTGTTGGTTC
>NZ_JAWDHA010000199.1:0-510 GCF_034190895.1 Virgibacillus sp. M23
GATGTTTCCCATTCCTTAAATCTCTATTATGTCCTTGGTGTCTTGATTCAATATTAACCGAGCTTCCAATGTAAACTTTAATGTTTATTTTGTTAACAATTATGTAAATACCACGTATCTTTTTATTTGTCATAAGGGTTTGATGCTCCTTTAAAGAATAGAATGGAAGGCTAGACATAACTTCGCATAACTGTAATTATGCGAAATAATTCATTTACTTTGCGAAACACAGTGCTAAGATTTAATTATAAAAAGGATTATTTATAAGAGACTCAATTTCGCATAAGTTATATGAGGAGTGAACCGATGCAAGAATACAATAGCAATTTAATAGAGGATTACATATTTCAACTTAGAAAAGCTGAAAACACAAAACAAAGCTATAAACGTGATTTGCAGCTGTTCAATAAATTCTTGAGTGATGACGAAATTAGAATTGACCGCTTATCGTCTACAATTGTTCAATTATTTATTGAGTCACTAGAAAACGGTACAATCAAAACTCTTAGA
>NZ_JAWDHA010000200.1:0-509 GCF_034190895.1 Virgibacillus sp. M23
TTAACGTGGCGATTGGCGGCGGTATGGGAATGACGCATGGCGACACAGCCACATATCCGCAATTAGCCAAGGTCATCGGATTCTGCCGGCCCGATCAAATGTATGACGTTGCTGAAAAAACGATTACGATTCAGCGTGATTACGGAAACCGTTCTGTTCGCAAAAATGCGCGGTTCAAATACACAGTTGACCGCCTCGGTTTAGATACCGTAAAAGAAGAATTGGAAAACCGTCTCGGCTGGAGCCTGGAAGCAGCGAAGCCATATCATTTCGATCATAACGGCGACCGCTACGGCTGGGTGGAAGGCATCGAGGATAAATGGCATTTCACGCTGTTTGTCGAAGGCGGCCGTATAACGGATTACGATGATTATAAGCTGATGACAGGCTTACGGGAAATCGCCAAAGTTCATACAGGCGAGTTCCGTCTGACAGCCAATCAAAACCTGATTATCGCAAACGTTTCAAGCGAGAAAAAAGATGAAATCAGTGCGTTAATCGAGCAATAC
>NZ_JAWDHA010000201.1:0-509 GCF_034190895.1 Virgibacillus sp. M23
GACCACAAACTTTCAAGTTCAACATCATCATACCCGAGAATCTTAAACTCTTCCAGTTTGCTGTAAAGAAACGGCCTGACGTGGTCTTTATATAGATCGGCGGGATGCTTCTCCATGAATTCCACGCTCCTTTTTTATTGTTTTTCATGAAGACTTGTCATGCTTGGACGATATATACGCATATCTTTATTGTATATGATTCCAGGTAGTTGGAGAAGGCAGGGGGTAAAAATGGCGAAACAGACGTTTTTAAAGGGCACTCTTATTCTTATCGCAGCAGGAATGGTTACAAGAATGCTCGGGTTTGTCAACCGGGTGGTTATCGCCCGTGTTATCGGTGAAGAAGGGGTCGGGCTTTACATGATGGCGGCGCCTACCTTTTTCTTGGCCACTACATTAACTCAATTCGGTCTGCCGGTCGCGATCAGCAAGCTTGTCGCTGAAGCCAGTGCGCGCGGAGATCATCAAAAAACGAAAAACATTTTAGTCATGTCTCTGACCATCACGGG
>NZ_JAWDHA010000202.1:0-508 GCF_034190895.1 Virgibacillus sp. M23
GAGGTTTTTGGCAAGATCCACAATCTTTACAGGCTCTCCCATATCGAGAACGAAAATCTGACGCCCTTTCGCCAGTGCCCCAGCCTGAATCACAAGCCTTGATGCCTCGGGAATCGTCATGAAATAGCGGGTCATTGCCGGATGTGTTACTGTCACAGGGCCGCCTTTTTCAATTTGTTTTTTGAAAATCGGAATGACGCTGCCGCGGCTCCCGAGTACATTGCCGAAACGGACAGCGACAAATTTGGTACTGCTGACTTTTCCAAGATTCATAATAATCATTTCCGCGAACCGTTTTGTCGCCCCCATTACATTGGCTGGGTTCACCGCTTTGTCTGATGAAATCAGCACGAATGTCTCAGTTCCCGACATATCGGCTGCTTCCGCGACATTTTTTGTTCCGATGATATTGTTTTTGACCGCCTCTTCAGGATTGTGTTCCATTAAAGGGACATGCTTATGGGCAGCTGCATGGTAGACAACATGCGGCTCGTACTTTTTCATTAAG
>NZ_JAWDHA010000203.1:0-507 GCF_034190895.1 Virgibacillus sp. M23
GGCTACTAGGTTCGATGCCAACGCTGGACAGTGATGAAGAGGAATTATTTGCGATTCCTGGAAGTCCACCGGATATGCTGAATCCTCCAAAGGGCGATGCCTTTGCCCCACGTAATGAATTTGCATTGGAAATTGACACCGTCATGGAGCCGCCGATGTTTAAGGTATCTGATACACACTATGCAGCGACATGGCTACTCCATGAGGACGCACCGAAAATCGAGCCGCCAGCATCGGTAAAACGGAGAATGCAGGGGTTTGCGAATACCGGTAATAAAGGTGGTGACCGACGATGACGGAAAAATTATTACAGGTGAAGGATTTGAAAAAACATTTCAAAGCAGGTAGAAAAAAGATCATTACAGCCGTTGACGGAATCACTTTCGATATTTATAAAGGGGAGACCTTTGGATTAGTAGGCGAATCTGGCTGTGGAAAGTCGACAACGGGAAGAACAATCATTCGTTTATATGAGGCCACAAGTGGTCAAGTACTGTTTAATAACGA
>NZ_JAWDHA010000204.1:0-506 GCF_034190895.1 Virgibacillus sp. M23
CATTTATAAAAGGCTTCGAGTCTGGCCCAGTCTTTTTCCGCTCTTTTCTTTTTTGCCTGATCGACATCACTCGCGTTGACATCAAATGTGTACTCAACATCGAAGCCAAAACCCGTAATATTCACTCTGTACGCATCAATGCATTGCTGCAGAATGGTCGAGTATTCGGCAATGGTTTTGAGCTCGAGGATATTATAGGGAGGAGCGATAATGTCCTCACCGTACAGCTCAGAAAAGTCATCTTCATAGATTTGCTTTGTCTGAGGAGCGGCGGCATTGGCTTTAAATACAGTTGCTCTGACTGTTTGATTGTGCATGATTTATGACCTCCTCCTTTCTCGGTTCGGCCGGATTCGTTTGTGTGCTGTCTCTTTCATATCAGCAACCTCATAATCATCAAGTGCATACCAAATGGCAGAAAGCGTATGCGGGTCAATCGTGAATTCATCCTCTATCAGAGCCCCGTTTTTATCTTTAGCATACGTCAGCGTTTTGAGCTCATAGAT
>NZ_JAWDHA010000205.1:0-504 GCF_034190895.1 Virgibacillus sp. M23
GATATACACGCACGTTTCGAAGGAAATGTTGAGAAACACATATATGTCCCACCACCCAAGTGCATTTAAGAAAAATTAAAGGAGGCCCTGTATGTCATCTTTTCATGCGACCACAATATTTGCCGTACAGCATAAAGGACGAAGCGCTATGTCTGGAGACGGCCAAGTAACGTTTGGTCAGGCTGTTGTCATGAAACACACGGCACGAAAAGTGAGAAAACTGTTTAACGGCAAGGTTCTTGCTGGCTTTGCGGGATCTGTTGCAGACGCTTTCACTTTATTCGAAAAGTTTGAAGCCAAGCTTGAAGAATATAACGGCAACTTAAAACGGGCGGCTGTTGAGCTTGCGAAGGAATGGCGCAGCGATAAAGTGCTTAGAAAGCTTGAAGCCATGCTGATTGTGATGAATCAGGATACTTTGCTTCTCGTATCGGGAACAGGCGAGGTGATCGAACCAGATGACGGCATTCTTGCAATTGGATCAGGAGGCAATTACGCTTTGGC
>NZ_JAWDHA010000206.1:0-503 GCF_034190895.1 Virgibacillus sp. M23
ACTTTTTCTCAGCGATCGCGGGAGGTTTAATGGAGCTGAGCTTTCCTTTGATCGTCAATTATTTTATTGATACCTTGCTGCCGGGCAGGGACTGGGGGCTGATCATCGCGACCTCAATCGGCTTATTTGCGGTGTACGCGCTCAGCTCGGCTCTTCAGTATATTGTGACCTACTGGGGGCACATGCTCGGAATTAATATCGAGACGGATATGAGAAAGTCGCTTTTTGACCATTTGCAAAAGCTTCCGTTTAAATTTTACGACAACAACAAGACGGGAACACTGATGTCGAAGCTGACGAACGATTTAATGTATATCGGTGAAGTTGCCCATCACGGTCCGGAAGACTTATTCATTGCCGTCATGACCATACTCGGTGCGTTCTGAGTGATGCTGTTTATTAACTGGCAGCTGGCATTATTAAAGTTTATCATTATGCCGATCGTCATTTGGCTGGCGCTTTATTTCTACAAAAAGATGACCAAAGCATTTACCACACTGAAC
>NZ_JAWDHA010000207.1:0-502 GCF_034190895.1 Virgibacillus sp. M23
TAAATAAGCCTGTCCTTTTTTTGTCATGCCGAGAAGCCTGATATATGGCACCTTATCGTCGTCAAGCAGCTTTTTTATATCCTGTTTTTTTGTTCTGGTTAAAACGTGCGTATTCATCCGCTGGAGCCTTGTCCATGTATAACGTTTCGTTTTCAGCAGCTCCATATATTCCAGATAGGAGCTGGCTTTTCTGATCGAACGAAGAATTCTGTGCTCTAGCCCTTCCTCCACCTCGTATATTTGCTGTAATTCCGGTGCTGTTACTGTTGAAAGGCTGTATTTTAAGTAAGAAAAGTAGCTCTCAGGTGTATGCCACAATCCGAATGATTTGCGGTAAGCTGCTAATTCTCGTGCAGATGCAGCAGGGAGAAAACGAAGGCAGGCTTCGAGACTCTGGCCAGTCATCGCTTTTCTAATGCTTGTGGCGCTTGCGATAGGGTTTTCGCCTTCAGGGAGATCGGCATCATGATAGTCCGAAGAGATGCGTGCCGTGGTATAAGGT
>NZ_JAWDHA010000208.1:0-499 GCF_034190895.1 Virgibacillus sp. M23
GTAGAGCTATCGGCTGTTAACCGATCGGTCGTAGGTTCGAATCCTACCTGCGGAGCCATTGCTTCCATAGCTCAGCAGGTAGAGCACTTCCATGGTAAGGAAGAGGTCAGCGGTTCGAGCCCGCTTGGAAGCTTTATTAAATGTATTATTACTAAGGTTTCTCAAAAAGGAGAAAGCTTTTTTTATTGCGATATGCGGAAGTAGTTCAGTGGTAGAACACCACCTTGCCAAGGTGGGGGTCGCGGGTTCGAATCCCGTCTTCCGCTCCATTTATCCCAACGGGATATTATAAATTTAATTGCGCCCGTAGCTCAATTGGATAGAGCGTTTGACTACGGATCAAAAGGTTAGGGGTTCGACTCCTCTCGGGCGCGCCATATCTCTTAATAGAATAGATAGGAAATCGGGAAGTAGCTCAGCTTGGTAGAGCACATGGTTTGGGACCATGGGGTCGCAGGTTCGAATCCTGTCTTCCCGACCATTTTCATGGGGCCTTAGC
>NZ_JAWDHA010000209.1:0-499 GCF_034190895.1 Virgibacillus sp. M23
ATGTTTTTCTGTACAATAGGGTCGGAAAAACGAAATATCAGCAATTAAAACAATTTTTTACGCACCCGGCCATTTCAGAAGATGCGAAGGACATTACGCGGCCGTTTAATCACGCGTTTGAATCGCTGCAGCCGAGTGAATGGAAGCTCACATCTGATATGGAGGAAACGGTAAGACTTGCCGAGGGGAACGAGTATANTTCTGTCGGACAGGCTCCGTCCTACACCATAACGGAGGATGTGTTTGATTTTGATTTGTTTTTAGCGGGACTTTCTGAGACGATGATTCCGAGAAAAGCGATGACCCAGCAGGTGCGGGACACAATCAAAAAGCTTTCTTATCTGTACGGAATTGACCCATTGAAGATGCAAAATGTCGTGATGAGCGCAATTGATGAGCATGATGTCATTACGACGGAGGCATTAAGAAAAGCGGCCAGCGACTGGTATCAAATCGAAAGAAACGGACAGCTGCCCGATTTAGTGGAAAAAACACAGCC
>NZ_JAWDHA010000210.1:0-499 GCF_034190895.1 Virgibacillus sp. M23
TCTCAAGATATAAGCTATTTTATAAAAATAAATTTAATAGTAATGAAAATAATTTGAGACTGAATGCGAGTAATATTATGATTGGAGATAATCCTGATATTACAGCGGCAAGGGTAGCCCTAAGGGGTTCAATGCAAATGGAAGTCCCTTATTATACGGAAGAAGAGGGAGAAATTATTGCAAATGCTTTTGCTGATAAAATACTAGACCTTGTAGCAAGTGAATAGATAATTTAGAGTGGAGTACCATACATTTCGAAAAATATGGTACTCTATATTTTAAGATCTTAAGAATATACAACAAATTATAAGTTATTTTCTTTTTGATTTAATGGAAGGAAAGAAAGGGGAAGACATGAGGAAATATTTAGGGATAGTGTCACTTATCATGCTGTTATTCACATTGTGTTTTCTACCCTATATCCATTGGGCGCTTGGAATTCTAGGGATAGTTTTGGGGGGGTTTAAATGAATTAAAACAACTAAAGGGCTTTCTAAGT
>NZ_JAWDHA010000211.1:0-498 GCF_034190895.1 Virgibacillus sp. M23
GTTGAACTTGGGCAGCTGCCGCATGCGCCTAGAAGACGAAGCTTAACAATACCTTCATCTACGTCTACAAGCTCACAGTCACCGCCGTCACGAAGTAAAAACGGACGAAGTTTGTCCAGTACTTCCTGCACCTGTTCTTTCATTTCAACTTCAGTCATGACATTCGCTCCTTTCGTCGTCATAAAACCATTATATTCAGTGTAACAATAAAAATCTATTGTTTGGTTTGCAAAGTTGCTTTCCCTATTATAGCACATTCAGACTTCAACACAAAAACGGTTTTTTTCTATAAAAACGCTCTTTGGCTCTGTATACTTAAAGAAAGGACTTACCTAGGAGAAGGGGGCATTTGCAGTGATGAAACCAATCATGCTCAGCGTGTACGGGGCAGAAACCGTTTGTGCGAGCTGTGTCAATATGCCGACAGCCAAGGATACATACGAGTGGCTTGAGGCTGCGCTGAAAAGAAAATATCCGAATCAGCCTTTTGAGATGCAA
>NZ_JAWDHA010000212.1:0-498 GCF_034190895.1 Virgibacillus sp. M23
AGAGTGGGGACAAGGAAAAGAGAACTTAGTGGAGTATAAAATGAACCATCTCCTACAGGAGTTACATGAGACAAAAGGAATGTTACAAACGGCTTCTCGAAGCTTAAAATTAAACCCTATCAGAAAAAAGCATAAAATCATTATTTCAAGATATCAAATACAGATGCAAAAGATGATTGCAGGATATGAGTATGTATCAAATATCGAGAAAACGTTAAAAGAATGGGAAAAAGAAGGGGCTTTTTCTTCAAGTGACAAAATTGAGTTGGGCAATGATTTAAAAATGTTAAGTGAATTTTTTAGGAATTGAAAGACATACAACAGGGTGAAATAAACGATTGGAAACAGAACGAACAGAACATGCTATTGGAATCTCTCCGTTCAAAAATGCTGTATCCACCGCTAATCATAAAGTCTATAAAGACTCTTTTTTTAGAAACAATGAAATTGCTGAAAAACTTATAATATTTTTTTAAAAAAAGAATATGGATATACAGA
>NZ_JAWDHA010000213.1:0-498 GCF_034190895.1 Virgibacillus sp. M23
AGGAATGGGAAGAGGTATATCAGGATATGGAGGTTCACGTCGTCCCAATTGTGACGATTGAGCAGGGCGGTGTCCTCTACAAAACGATCAGCCATTAATGGAGGTGCGTCAGCATGATCAGCTATATCGTACAGACATTGATTGTGTGCATTGCCATATACGCAGATGAGTGGAAGAATTTTCGTTCCGCTAACAATCTAACAAAATGGGCCTTCAGCCTGCTGATTGCATGAAGTGCTTTTCTTTGGATTTATATGAGAGTGAATCCCCTGCTTCCGCGGCTGGGGCAGCTGTTTAAATATATGCCGTTTTGAACATGACAGAAAGGAAGTGCTTTATGGACATGACCTCTGCATACCAAGGATTATTTTTCGGAGCTCTTTATACGTTAGCGGTCGGATTAAAGCATGCTCCGATTCTCATGATCGAATCAGCAAAACAAAATGCCTGGCACAGCTACATCCTCGGCGTTGTCATCGTGATTCCGGCACTCTGGCT
>NZ_JAWDHA010000214.1:0-497 GCF_034190895.1 Virgibacillus sp. M23
TTAGAGGATTTGGAAGACGTTCAGCAGGTGTATCATAACGTTGATTTAGGCGAGTAAGGAGTGAGCAGGCTGTTATAGCCTGCTTTCTTTTTTTGTCCTAGAAATTGATTTAGCTGTATGTAGGCGGCTGCCTATACGATCTGTAAGATATTCTCATACTCTGGACTGTAACCTAAGTGCAGGAGAGAGTGAATATGACTGATACTGATACAAGACAGATCTATGGCGGACCTGGTTTTGGCGCTTTTCCAGGCTACGGCACTGGCCGTCCCGGTTTTGGCATGTATGGAGGACTAGGTTATCCGGGCTATGGGATGTACGGAGGCTACCCAGGATACGGCGGCATGTATGGGGGTTACCCAAGTTATGGGATGTCTGGAGGCTACCCGGGCTACGGCATGTATGGGGGGTATCCAGGCTATGGGATGCATGGAGGAGTCGGCGGCTATCCGGGATATGGCGCGTATGGCGGCGGTTACCCAAGCGGCGGTTATGGA
>NZ_JAWDHA010000215.1:0-490 GCF_034190895.1 Virgibacillus sp. M23
ACAATTCCCCCGTGACAGTTAATCTCGATCACATCTTCTCGTGTAAAAGTTCTCGGCGCTTTTAACACTGATACCATTACTTCCTCAACGACACGATCTGAAGGTCTGTCTACGATATGACCATAATGAATCGTATGTGATTCAACCGAGCTGAGTGTTTTCCCCTTCGGTCCTTTATAAATTTTATCTGCGATTTGAATGGCCTCTGGTCCGCTCAACCGTACAATCGCAATCGCGCCTTCTCCCATCGGTGTGGAAATTGCCGCAATTGTATCCATGCTGTTCACCTCTCTTTACTTATGTTTCATCTATATAAAAAAATTTTTATAATGCCAAAACTAAAAGATAACATAGTTTGGTTCGAAGTGGAAGCTTTGTTATCCACAGAAATAGAAATTCGTCCCTTATTACTTTAACTTATCCACATGTGAATAACAATTAATTTTATTTCCTGAACTTCCTTTTTATCAACAGGATACACCTAAAAAGA
>NZ_JAWDHA010000216.1:0-489 GCF_034190895.1 Virgibacillus sp. M23
GATAAGCTGATTCATTAATTTCCGAGAAAGACGGTCAGGATCGTAACAAATGACTTGACTTATAAGTCCCTTGCTTGCATCCTCCCTCAAGCGATTCAAAGCCGGACGTTCTAAAAGCTCTCCTGAAAATCCTTCATCGGCATACTTCAGCACATCCTTAGTCCCTGCTTTCTTTATACAGGCCTCGATCTGGCTGTCGATGCTCGATCCCTTGATCGCTTGCTCCTCGGTCGATACCCTTACATATATTGCTATCACCCTGGATCTCCTTCCTATAAAGTTTTATTAAATAATGATAGCAATCGTTAATGCATTTGTCATCTTGCGGTCCCTCGATGATTATTACCTTCATAAAATGCATCACCCATTGGGTATGCTATGTAACAGCTGTTTGTCCAAATGAGGTGGTTTTCAGTATGAAAACAAAAAACCGATGGCTTGAACCATCGATATGTTTTCTATATCACTGGGCCCTCAATATAGTAAATC
>NZ_JAWDHA010000217.1:0-488 GCF_034190895.1 Virgibacillus sp. M23
ACTTAGGATCATTTCGACACTATCAATATTGTATGTTTCACCATCAGTTTCTTTAATTAAATGATTATCAACAATAGAAATAGTTTTATCTCTAAGCTCTTTTATACACTCAGATAACATGTTCATCTCTTTTTCAAGCTGTAAAGAATCCTTCTCAAGGTAATACCCTTTTTCAAGAGACAAGATTTCAGTATTAATAATCGATAATAATTTTCCGAAAAATTCAATTGTTTTTTTCATTTGACGCAAATAATCTTCTTTTACCTTTAATGGGAATCGAGCAACATCAATTGCTTGGATTTTAAGTAATACATCGTTATTCTCTTTAATAGATTTAGAGAATAGTTGAAACTGTTTTTTTAACTCTTTCTTGTATTCATCACTTAACAAGAAAATGTTAATCTCAGAATCCGCCTTTGTTTGTGTATGTACAGCAGGGTTATACTTTCCATGTATAACCGCTAGTTGATTAGAGACCTGTGTATTAA
>NZ_JAWDHA010000218.1:0-488 GCF_034190895.1 Virgibacillus sp. M23
GCATAAAACGGTCATTAAAATAAATAGCCCGGGAAATAACGGTTACCACCATGCTTGAATCATTACTGTGAAATTCTGTGCATCTTGAAGCATGTTCCCCCAGCTAGCGATTGGCGGCTGAATTCCAAATCCCAAGTAGCTTAGCGCCGATTCAGCTAGAATAACAGACCCTANTTTCAGCGTAGCTGACACAATAATCGGCCCTAACGCATTGGGCAGGATATGAGAAAAAATAATTTTGTGCGTCTTTGTTCCAATTGTTTTAGCAGCAAGAACATATTCCCTTGAACGAAGCGATAAGAATTCTCCCCTTACTAATCGTGCTGTCGTGGTCCATCCTGTGAGACAGAAAATTAAAATCAGTTTGTCCACACCCGGCTTGAAGATGGTGACCAGCGTGATCAACAAGAAAATATCAGGAATGGATAACACAATGTCAACTACACGCATAATGACAGCATCCACTATTCCTCTGAAATATCCAGCTA
>NZ_JAWDHA010000219.1:0-487 GCF_034190895.1 Virgibacillus sp. M23
ATTCAGCTGCAAGCTTGGCGTCCTCAGGCCCCATTGTAAAGTTATCGCCAATCGGCAGGAAAGCAAGATCAATATGATTCAACTCGCCAATGAGCTTCATATCAGAGAATAGAGCCGTATCACCCGCATGGAAAATCGTTTTACCTTCTACAGTCAGCAAAATACCGGCTGGCATGCCTGTGTAAGTGATCGTTTTGTTTTCTTCATCTGTGATGGCTGATCCATGAAAGGCCTGTGTGAGCTTCACTTTTCCAAAATCGAACTGGCGGGAGCCCCCGATGTGCATCGGATGAACATTCAAGCCTTTCCAGCCTAAGTACACAGCGAGCTCGTTCGGTGCTATAACCAGCGCGTTATTTTGCTTGGCGATTTGTTCAGTATCACCGACATGGTCATTGTGGCCGTGCGTTAATAAGATGACATCCGCCTTTACATCCTCCGGCTTGATATCCGTTAACGAATTCCCTGTTAAAAACGGATCAAATAT
>NZ_JAWDHA010000220.1:0-485 GCF_034190895.1 Virgibacillus sp. M23
TGTTTTATTTAAAACACTTCTAGGAATCATTTCATACCATGTGTCAGTTCTATTATGTCCTCCCAACGCTGTACCATTTACACCATACCTACGTGGAGCTGTTGCATACAGAATGTTCCCCCTTGAATCAGTTAAGAAAACAACTACTGTGCCGGTGAACCCTTTCCATTTTTTACTAGTCCATGTTTTAGTGGTTGCATCTAATCTTCCACTTGAGGATATAATGATATTGGTTGCCATTCGTCTATGATCACCTAATTCTGTATGCTGTGAGCCCCGTAAAGGAAATGTCACACGCTCATTACTTTCAATACTTTCTACGTAAGGATTAAAGTTTAAGTAATCATTTCTGTAGTCAAACGATACAGGATACATTGCGTCGTCCCAATTTTGATAGAATTTTTGAAATTGATAATTATACACAACAAAACACCTCAGTAAATAAATTTAGGTCAATGACCAAGATCAACATATTCAGTTAACTC
>NZ_JAWDHA010000221.1:0-481 GCF_034190895.1 Virgibacillus sp. M23
GATCTCAAACCGGTCAACACTTGCCATTAACGGACCTTCCTTTACACCAATGGTCCCAACAGGCAGATCCGGCTTATTGTGCATGCCGAAAATGGCAGAAACACCATCAAGCACGCCAGCTTCTATGACCTTTCTTGCTCCCGCGGCAATTTCTTCGGCCGGCTGAAAGATAAAGCGGACGGTACCTTTCAGCTCATCCCGTCTTTGGTTCAGCAAAATCGCTGTGCCAATAATAGAAGCGGTATGAAAATCGTGTCCGCACGCATGCATCGTACCGTCAACCTTAGAAGCAAACGGCAGGTTCGTCTGTTCATGGATCGGGAGCGCGTCAATGTCCGCCCGTATGGCTATCACAGGGCCGTCTTCCCGTCCTTTGATTTCCGCAATCACACCAGTCTCCAATTGAGGAACGTCCAGTATTTCGATTTGCTCCTCCTCAAGCCAGCGGCGGATTTTTTTCGTCGTTTCAATATCTTGAGAT
>NZ_JAWDHA010000222.1:0-480 GCF_034190895.1 Virgibacillus sp. M23
TCACAATATCGTCTTGTTCCCTGTTGACTGAACCGCTTGCTTTAATGCTGACTGTTTCTCCGTCAGCAAGGTTTGTAAATACAATCGGTGTCATAAGAGATGGTACATTCGGTTTGACTGCGCCCAGATCAACTTCAAGAAGTTTTTGTCCAGGCTCAACGCGGTCTCCTTCTGATACGAAAGACGTAAATCCTTCGCCCTTCAGGCTGACAGTATCAATACCAAAGTGGATCAAAATTTCTCTTCCGCCGTCGGATTGCAGGCCGATCGCATGTTTTGTCGGGAACACATTTAGAATTTTTCCTCGAACTGGTGATACGACAATTCCTTCAGAAGGGAGAATCGCAAAACCGTCACCCATCATTTTTCCTGAGAAGACTTGGTCAGGAACATCTGTAATCGGGTGAATTTCCCCGGCAATCGGAGAAACGAAAACTTCCTCGCCGATTTCATTTTGCAGCGGTTCTGCAATCACTTCCT
>NZ_JAWDHA010000223.1:0-479 GCF_034190895.1 Virgibacillus sp. M23
CGCTTGACTGTGAATTCAGGCGAACCATGACGATATCGCCGTTCATTGCTGTATTCAGCTCATTAGGCGGAATAAACACATCGCTTAACGACGTATCCTCAGGCAGCAAAAAGGCGAATCCTTTCGCATGCGCTGAAATCTTTCCTTTTATTAAATTCATCTTCTCCGGAATGCCGTAGCGGTCACTTCTCGTCCGTACGATAAGCCCTTTTTCTTCCAAGGCGACTAACGCTTTGACGAGTTCTTTAAACTCCTCGGATTCCGTAATTTTTAACATCTCCTCTAGTTGCTGAACAGTCAAAGGATTATATGCCTCTTCCTTCATAAACGAGAGAAGCTTTTCCATAAATGCTTCTTTTTCCATTATCCGACCTCCTGTTGATTACCAATCGAGCTTCTCTAAAAATTCATACACATCCTGATGGACGAGGTCACGTTCTTTGTCGAGTGTAATGACATGGCCTGATTCCTCGTACCAT
>NZ_JAWDHA010000224.1:0-479 GCF_034190895.1 Virgibacillus sp. M23
CGTGAGAGGAGATGAATGAAACCTGTGTTCGATGTTATGGCACAGGGGCATCCGTTTGCCTCTGTGTTTTTTGCCGTTCATTTTTAGGAATGTAAATCGCATACAGAGACATCATAGCAGAAAGGACTATTGCAAAATGTGAGAGCAAGACACTGATGTTTTATTGTTTTAATTGAAAAATGAGAAATTAAAAGGGGAAGACATCGATGTATCATTCAATCAAACGTATTTTGATTGGGAAACCACTAAAATCTCAAGCAGCGGGAGAGCAAAAACTGACGAAATTAAAAGCCTTGGCAATGCTTTCCTCAGATGCGCTGTCATCTGTCGCTTATGGGACAGAGCAAATTCTAATCATTTTAGCAACAATCAGTGCTGCCGCATTTTGGTACTCCATTCCGATTGCGGTCGGCGTTCTCATATTACTGCTCGCACTGATTCTTTCATACAGGCAAATTATTTACGCTTATCCGCAGGGC
>NZ_JAWDHA010000225.1:0-476 GCF_034190895.1 Virgibacillus sp. M23
GCTATATATTATGCTTTAAAGCAAATTAAGGATAAAGAGGAGACTATGGCATCACTAAAAATAAAAACACCCTCACTATTTCAAATTGAAAATTTTGTTGAAGAGTTGTTAAAGAATTCTTATCAGGGCGAATGTCTTGCATTAGCAGTAGGTACTCTAACTAACATTTTAGTAGATTCACTTGAAGGTACAAATCATGCAATAGTAAATGTAGTGAATCAGTCTGGTGCCTCTTCTAAAGAGATTGGTGACATAGAAGTTTATCATAACAAATCTATTTTGTACGCAATAGAGGCAAAAGACAAAAATTATGCTCCTCAAGATGTACAGCATGCAGTAAATAAAGCTGCAAACTCTGGGTGTAAAAGATTAATGTTTGTCACTGGCCCTCGTGCTAACCTTGTCCACACATCCAAGACCCATACAGAATTAATAAATAATGCAAAGGAAAAAGGAGTCTATCTAACCTTTTTAAA
>NZ_JAWDHA010000226.1:0-476 GCF_034190895.1 Virgibacillus sp. M23
GTATAATAGGCTGCTAGGTTATCCATACCTGCAACCACAACGCATTCCAGAATGCCGGGATGCTTACTAAGCCTGCTTTCAATATCACCAAGTTCAATACGGAATCCGCGGATTTTCACCTGATTATCGATGCGGCCTATATATTCAATTCGTCCTCCCGGAAGCCAGCGGGCCATGTCTCCCGTTCTATAAAGCTTAGACCCCGGCTCAAAAGGATTGTCAATGAATCTCGAATCCGTTAATTCTTCCTTTTTGTAGTAGCCCTTCGCCACACCGTCTCCTGCAATGCACAGCTCACCCGGGACACCAACCGGAACTGGCGCGAGCTGAGAATCCGTAATATAAATTTGTGTATTGGCGATCGGTCTTCCTATCGTGGCATGAGAGCATTCATCGTGAATGCGCTGAACCGCTGACCAGATTGTTGTTTCGGTTGGCCCGAACATATTCCAGGCTTCGCTGCCCGTATGCAAGAA
>NZ_JAWDHA010000227.1:0-476 GCF_034190895.1 Virgibacillus sp. M23
GTCATATTCATGCCCTGAGAAATCAGCAACCTGGAAGCCCTTGGCTCTGATTTGTTTATTTACCTTTTTGTAATAGTCAGTGCGTCCTTTTTTCGGGAAGCCTGTGTAATCGTACCATTTTCCGTTAACCGGAATAGTGACAAACATAGGTTCTGCGCCCGCATCCTTCAGGATATCGAGCATTATTTCAAAGTCGCCGTATTCCGGTGATAAAGCATACGATCTTCGTTTGTTTTTCCCTTTCAGCTTTTGCACTTTTGGCTTCAGCTTTTTATAGACAGGGTTGTCGATACGAAAATCGTTAGACCCGGAGTGGCGTTTGCCCGATTGATCTGCCAGTTTATTCAGTTCAGACCATGATTTATCCTTTACTGACTGCGAGATATAACGCTTTGGTCCGGATGATTCTGTCGTTGAATAATACAGATCTTTCTTTTCCAGCATGCTGTAATACACTTTCGCTGCCGGCTTTAGGG
>NZ_JAWDHA010000228.1:0-474 GCF_034190895.1 Virgibacillus sp. M23
GTCTGATGAAATTGAGAAAGCGGAATTCCATTTTAAAGTGGCGGAAGCGTATTATCACATGAAGCAAACCCATGTGTCGATGCATCATATTCTTCAAGCCTTAGACATTTATCAAAACCATCCCTTATACAGCATTAGAACCATACAAAGCTTGTTTGTGATCGCTGGAAATTATGATGATTTCAAACACTATGGCAAAGCGCTCCCGCATTTAGAAGCAGCGCTGAAATTGGCAATGGACATTCAAAACGATCGGTTTCTCGCCATTTCTCTATTGAACATCGCGAACAGCTATGATAGATCAGGAGACGATCAGATGGCTGTAGAACATTTCCAAAAAGCGGCGAAAGTGAGCAGAGAGAAAGTGCCTGATCTGCTTCCGAAAGTCTTGTTTGGGTTAATCTGGACATTATGTAAAGCGGGCCAGACACAGAAAGCGTTTCATTTCATAGAAGAAGGGCTGAACCGTAACAC
>NZ_JAWDHA010000229.1:0-474 GCF_034190895.1 Virgibacillus sp. M23
GGTGATAAAACGTTTCATAGCATTCATAAAGAAGATCTTTTGTAATATGTGAAATGCTTTCCACTGTTCCCGCTATGTCAATTCTGACAGGATGCTCTTTGTACATGTTTTCAATGACCCCGAAGTAAAGCCTCCAATCAGGATTATCATCGTACATGTTAATCTCCTGCCCGATAATCCCTTTTTCTTTTTCAACCGTTTTTTCAGTGAAATATGGGTCCTGCACGAAATCGATGAGCGTCTCTAAATTGCGTTCAACATTTGATGTGCTTGAGAAAAGATAAGCCGTTCTTGTAAATGACGTAAACGCATTGGCAGAAGCACCCTGTTTGCTGAAATCTTGAAAAACATCTCCGTCCGCTTTTTCAAACAGCTTGTGCTCAAGAAAATGGGCGATCCCGTCCGGCACGTGAACCATCTCATTTTTATCTAAAGGGACAAACCGGTTATCTATTGAACCGTACTTTGTTGTAA
>NZ_JAWDHA010000230.1:0-473 GCF_034190895.1 Virgibacillus sp. M23
CTGCCCCAGCTCCACATGCAGATCCTGACACACTGCCGAATACGTATTTGCAATATTATTTGTTCCCAGATGATATGGTGAAAAAATCAAATCCGAATCATACGCGGGCGAATGAAGTCATGGAAGGGCGCGAAGCTTTTATTTTCAGCCAATGTGACATGATCACACGTGAACAGTCCTCGGAAAACAGCGAAATTAAAATCGATGACCACGCATCGTATATCGTTGATCTTGCCCGGGCGATTGCCTACAACACAGGTGAAAGAATGCTGTTGATTGTTGAAAATAACGGTGCAATTGCGAACTTTGACCCGACTGCGATGGTTGAGGTGCCATGCATCGTCGGCTCAAATGGACCTGAACCGATTACCGTCGGCACCATTCCGCAATTCCAGAAAGGGCTCATGGAGCAGCAGGTATCCGGTGAGAAGCTGACGGTTGAAGCGTGGGCGGAGAAATCGTTCCACAAGCTG
>NZ_JAWDHA010000231.1:0-472 GCF_034190895.1 Virgibacillus sp. M23
ATTAAAGGGATTCCAAAGAATCGTAACGCTTGGCACACAGGAGATGGAACAAACGGTACAGGGAATCGTAAGTCGCTTGGTGTCGAAATTTGTTATAGCAAGTCAGGAGGGGCACGATATAAGGTAGCGGAAAAACTCGCTATTAAGTTTGTAGCGCAACTACTTAAAGAACGCGGATGGGGTGTTGATCGAGTCCGCAAGCACCAAGACTGGAACGGCAAGTATTGCCCGCACCGTATTTTGTCAGAGGGTAGATGGAATGACGTCAAAGCTGCCATTGAAGCAGAATTGAAGGCTCTGGGCGGGAAAACAAGCTCAAGCAAAACAAGTGTATCCAAAAAGAAAACAACAAGCTCAAGCAACAAGAAAACGTCATTTGCGTTGCCTTCTGGTATCTTTAAGGTGAAAAGTCCAATGATGAGAGGCGCGTCTGTCACGCAGATTCAGAAAGCTCTAGCGATTCTTTATTTCT
>NZ_JAWDHA010000232.1:0-472 GCF_034190895.1 Virgibacillus sp. M23
CACACAGCTTGCTCCAAAAGGCGCCATTAACCATGGGCTTGATGTGTAAGCGGTCAGCGAAGCGAGTGTCAGTATGGTTATAAATCCTCCGATAAGCCCTGTAACAGCGTCTTTGCCGTTTACCCGTAAAGGCGTCTTTCCTGTCCCTTTCATTTTTAAAAAGAAGTTGTTTTCCAAATTTATCCCTCCAGTATGTATAGAATAATAGGTAAATAATAACCTGTCAATTTTATTTTTAGGGGTTAGTTTTTCGGAACAATAAAAAAACCGTTCGCTGGGGAACGGATTCTTACTCATGATTTATTTTTTTCTGATGGCGTGAGACCTTATGTCTATTGCCACATATCTTCATGGAACACCATTTTCGTCTTCCTGTTTTATCAAGAAATAGCAAAATGGACTGTTCTTTTGCACACCGTTTCAGCTGTTGGATTTCGTTTGTGTGAATCAGCCATAACGCATCGTAAGCGTT
>NZ_JAWDHA010000233.1:0-470 GCF_034190895.1 Virgibacillus sp. M23
CACTTACTTCGATTTCCAGAAGCGACCCGCTGTTTGGCCCATAGACTGCAAGTCCATTTACAATGCCGACCTGCGGTTCAACACCGATTTTTTGCTCATGCTTCGGTGTAAGCTGACTAGAGTGGATGACCCATTCAATATCCTCAATGGTAATGTCTTTCCGATTCTCCGTAACAGCCATCCCCGCTGCGATTTGAATCATATTGACAGCTTCCCGTCCGTTCCTCGTATAGCTGGTCAGCAGATCGAGGCCTTCTTCAGAGATATTTTTTTCAATTTTATCCGCTGCTGTTTTGGCAACAGTTTTCAGTTCGTCCTTTTCAAGCTCGCGGAAAAAAACCTCCAAACAGCGGGACCTGATAGCTGGCGGAATTTCGTTTGGCATTCTCGTGGTTGCGCGAATCAGGCGAAAATCAGCCGGCAGCCCATTTTGAAAAATATCATGAATGTGATTCGGAATTTGTGTATTT
>NZ_JAWDHA010000234.1:0-470 GCF_034190895.1 Virgibacillus sp. M23
AAATATGGTTTTGGAACATTATTAAACGGTTTTTTAAAAGTAATTAATCCAGATGAGTATTTGGATATTTTAGAAAGGTGTTATATAAGGTACGAGCAAGCAATTCCTATTTTCACCACCTCAATGGGTGATATTATAGTGTGGGAAAAAGATAAATATGTTAACTTGCTGAACTTTAGGAAAGGATTCGTTCACGTTGTTTCATCGGGCTTTGATTTCTTTCTTGATGATTTAAAGGATAATGATTTTATGAATGATGAATTAATGTGGGCACCATATCCTGAAGCTTGTAGTAAATATGGTAGACCTGATTATGACGAATGTTTCGGATACACTCCCTTACTAGGTCTAGGTGGATCTGAAAAAGTGGAAAATCTAAAAAAGGTAAAAATAAGAGAACATATTCTTATTATTACAGAATTTATGGGGCCGGTTGAATAGAGTTAATTTCAAGATAAGCACTTGTATGC
>NZ_JAWDHA010000235.1:0-470 GCF_034190895.1 Virgibacillus sp. M23
GTATACAATAGCCGTTTTAAGGGGAGGCTAATTGTACGGAGGTGGAGAAGGTGGACGAAACAGCTAAACATAATCATACATGTGTGATTTGTGATCAAGAGAAGAATAGAGGCATTCATCTTTATACGAAATTCATATGCTTAGATTGTGAGAGAAAAGTAATTTCTACATCAACTTCTGATCCTGACTATGCCTTTTACGTGAAAAAACTAAAGAGCATTCATACACCGCCATTATATTCATAGACCTGAAAAGGTCTTTTTTTGTACGCTTCATAATAAAAAGAAGATGAAACTTGTTTAAGGGTTGAACGTAGTAGATAATAATATTAAAACTGAGTATAGACACAGGAGTCGATTATCTCATTCAGAGATTTTTTCACGTTTTAATGTGGAGTTTAACTAGCAGTGCGACTTTTGTTTTCATAGGGATATTTTGTTTTTTCGGTTTAAATCAGTCGCTTTTTTTAT
>NZ_JAWDHA010000236.1:0-470 GCF_034190895.1 Virgibacillus sp. M23
GATGAACCGCAAATCGGAGAAGTCAGCGTTCCGACTGTGCTGCGCGCGACCGATGAAAACAAAACGCTCGTCAGGTTTCACGGACGCAACTAGCAGGGCTGGATGAAGCCTGACTGCGGGAAAAACTGGCGCGAGGTCAGGTACCTATACCGCTACAACCAACAGGAGCTGGAGGATTGGAAAAAGCACCTGAATGAATTGCAGCAGCAATGTAAGGATGTTTTTGTCCTGTTCAACAATAATTCCGGCGGTGACGCGGCGGATAACGGCAAGCAGATGCTTGAACTGCTTGATATCGAGTACAGCGGACTTGCTCCGAGACAGCTCGATTTATTTTAGAAAAGAGGTTTTTACTGATGTCGTTTGTGATGTTGGTCTTCCTGGGATTAATCTCAGGTACGGTAGGAAGTCTGATCGGTCTTGGCGGCGGAATTGTCATTGTGACGTCTATGATGTTTTTAAGCACAGTG
>NZ_JAWDHA010000237.1:0-469 GCF_034190895.1 Virgibacillus sp. M23
ACCTCACAGACCGCTATGAAACAAATGAAATCATGGCTCTGTGCAATGTGTTTGATTTTGAGGCGAAAAAAGAATCGTATGAGCGCCTTGCCGGATTATTTCTATAAAAAAAAGCAGTTTCCCCTGGGGAAGCTGCTTTTTTGTTATTGGCGCCCTTTTTTGCGCTGCGCTTCTTTTTTGATAAACATCCAAACTCCTTGAACTGCAAATCCGAGCAAAAGCAGAACGATCACTAGCAGGGTAATAGACGGCCCTGGCGGCGTCCCGAGCTGATAGGATGATGTCAGTCCCGCAAATACGCTGAATAACGAAATGAGTATGGCTGTAATGAAGACCATGTTAAAGCCTTTTGCAATTCTAATGGCGAATGCTGCCGGCAATACGAGCAGGGCTGATACAAGAAGGACCCCGATGATCGGTATAATGACTGAAATCGCAAGGCCTGTGACAATACTGAATGACAACGAGA
>NZ_JAWDHA010000238.1:0-468 GCF_034190895.1 Virgibacillus sp. M23
TGTTTGTCTTGCGGTCTGCTGTCCACTAAAAACAACTTAGGTTTATCATTTTCTTTTTGCAGATATTCTATCCAATATTGACGCAGTTCCGATTCATCTTTTACTTTTATCTCACCTTCAAGGGAGTACCATATAATATGAGATAATTGAACATCTTTTTCTTCATTGTTCCATACATAGAGTTTGTCTAAATATACTTGATTTTTGTCATTAATATATTCCTGCAGATACATCTTGTTTAGCTGCACATCATAATGAGTAACGAGAACTAAGTTTCCGTTCTTGGTATATTCCTCTCTCTTTATAAGCTGGTTTTTATCGTTCCAATAGTCGACATAACGGATAGTCTCTCCATCTCCATAATAGGATACAGAAATTTCATTACTATTCTTACCAAGTAATCTTGACATGGCTTTCGCAAACTTCCACATGCCTACTTGCTTTTTCACCTGGTAAAGGCCTATCCTT
>NZ_JAWDHA010000239.1:0-466 GCF_034190895.1 Virgibacillus sp. M23
TATTGTCATCCTCATGAAGAAGAAACGTGCAGAACGAGAGCTCTATGTCGATGAGGTTGTCAATGAAGTGAAGAAACGTGTCGAAGAAGTGAATATCAAGGCTGACTTCTCGGGACGTCCGAAACATATTTACAGCATTTATCGAAAAATGGTGCTGCAAAATAAGCAATTCAATGAAATTTACGATTTGCTGGCTGTCCGTATTCTTGTGAATAGCATAAAGGACTGCTACGCGGTGCTCGGCATCATTCACACATGCTGGAAACCGATGCCCGGCAGATTCAAAGATTATATCGCAATGCCGAAGCCGAATATGTATCAATCGCTTCATACAACGGTTATCGGGCCTAAAGGCGATCCGCTGGAAGTGCAGATCCGCACCTTAGAAATGCATGAAATCGCTGAATACGGTGTTGCGGCTCACTGGGCTTATAAAGAAGGGAAAGCAGCCAATGAAGGCGCAACC
>NZ_JAWDHA010000240.1:0-465 GCF_034190895.1 Virgibacillus sp. M23
CTCTTGAATAAACTCATGAAGTCGGGGGCCGTTAGAGTGATAACGGCCGACGATATAGNTGCGGGTGTGATCCGTTTCGTAGTCCGGAAAATCGGTGTGTTTGGAAATGGAGCCGATCACATCCATTCGCCAGCCGTCAACGCCTTTATCCATCCAGAATCTCATTACATCATAAACTTCCCGGCGAACGGCGTCATTTTCCCAATTTAAATCAGGCTGTTTTTTCGAAAAGTAGTGCAAATAATACTGTCCTGTCCTTTCATCGTATGTCCACGCCGAGCCTGAAAAGATCGATCCCCAATTATTCGGCTCTGAGCCGTCCGGTTTAGGGTCTTTCCAAAAATAATAATCCCGGTAAGGTTTGTCCTTCGATTTACGGCTTTCAGCAAACCAGGCATGTTCATCCGACGTGTGGTTCACAACCAAATCCATGACGATTTTCATTCCGCGTTTATGGACTTCATC
>NZ_JAWDHA010000241.1:0-464 GCF_034190895.1 Virgibacillus sp. M23
TTCAAGGATTCCCGGGATCTGCTGGATAACTTCTTCAACCTGATCAGGATAGACGTTATCACCTCCGTAAATAATGACATCCTTGTAGCGTCCAGTGATGAAAATAAAGCCATCTTCATCCACATAGCCTGAATCTCCGGTTCTGAACCATCCGTTTTGCAGCACTTTCGCTGTTGCTTCAGGGTTGTCTTCATAGCCTTTAAATAAGAATGGAGTATGAACAACGATTTCGCCGATTTCTCCTTGGGGGAGTTCTTCTCCCGTCAGAGGATCTTCCACTTTGACTTTAACTCCTTCCACAGGTTTCCCCGCAGATGCCGCTTTATCCATTCCCATATCAGTCATCCATGTGCTGATTCCCCAAGCCTAAGTACTTCCATAGCCATGCGCGAGCGTAATGCCGATATCAATATAGCGGCGGATTAGGCTGCTCGGCACTTTCGTTCCGCATGTCATTAAAATAA
>NZ_JAWDHA010000242.1:0-463 GCF_034190895.1 Virgibacillus sp. M23
TCCCCTGCAGTAAGTGCATTCTTAAATGTTGCCGAAAGGGTTCTTGACGATTCAATAAAAAACATAATTTCGTGAAAATATTTATAGACAAGCATGAAATAGGTTACTTAAACAGTAAGCATGTCTCGCTTTTTAATGAGATGTGCTTTTTATTATAAAAAAGAACAACAAGGTGTGTTAGAAAAAATAAATTTTTCTGAAAATATTGCATGCGATATATTTATGCGATATATTACATGTAACAATAATTTAATTGGGGTGATACAAATGCCAGTACCTAAAAATTTTTCTTCACCAGTTCGGATGACTGCTAAAGAACGAGCACTTTCCCAAATTCAGAGATGGATTATCGACGGTACTCTACAACCTGGTGAGAAGCTAATAGATGCCGAGCTCGCAGAATCTTTGGCTGTAAGTAGAACTCCTATAAGTGAAGCTTTTCAACTTTTAGAAGTTCAAGGCT
>NZ_JAWDHA010000243.1:0-463 GCF_034190895.1 Virgibacillus sp. M23
GTAGTCATTTCATTTTTAATTATTCGTTTTCGCCTATTTCTCCGCCGCCTTGGCATGCAGGATGTCACGATGCATATGCTGATTCAAATTTTGACACCGTTTGTGATTTATTTGGCCGCTGAAGAAATCGGCGTTTCCGGCATTTTAGCTGTTGTGGCGGGAGGGATCACTCATGCGGTTGAACAGGATCGTCTGGAATCAACGATGATCAAGCTGCAAATCGTCTCCTCAAGTACGTGGAACATTATTTTATTTATTTTGAACGGCCTGGTCTTTGTTATTCTCGGCACGCAAATCCCTGATGTGATTTCTGTTATCTTTAACGATACCGCCATCAGCAACATGAAGGTGATTGGCTATATCCTAGTCATCACATTTACGTTAATGCTCCTCAGATTTCTGTGGGTGCTGTTCTTTTTGAACGGCAAATGTTTCTTTAATAAAGATCAAAACATCTATAAAC
>NZ_JAWDHA010000244.1:0-462 GCF_034190895.1 Virgibacillus sp. M23
GCTGTAAAAGATGCGGTTCATATTGGTGAGGTAACGGCTGACGGAATTCTGGCGATTCAAAATCAAGACGGACAACAAATGATTCATGCGCAAACGAAAGAGCTTGAACGCGCATGGAAAGGAGCTATCCCATGCTTGCTGAAATCAAAGGCTTAAATGAAGAATGTGGCGTATTTGGGATTTGGGGGCATGAAGAAGCCCCGCAGATCACATATTACGGTCTCCATAGCCTCCAGCACAGAGGGCAGGAGGGTGCGGGCATCGTAGCGACTGATGGTGAAAAACTGACGGCGCACAAAGGCCAAGGGCTGATCACTGAAGTATTTCAAAATGGCGAACTCAGCAAAGTAAAGGGAAAAGGCGCTATCGGGCACGTTCGGTACGCAACGGCTGGAGGCGGCGGATACGAAAATGTACAGCCGCTCGTCTTCCGTTCCCAAAACAACGGCAGCCTGGCGCTTG
>NZ_JAWDHA010000245.1:0-462 GCF_034190895.1 Virgibacillus sp. M23
AACGTCCATCCGGCTTTATTCTTTCAGGAGGCAATGGGATAAACTTTTTCCCTGATAAATAGCTGCCAGTTAATGAGTTTGGATCTTCCATCACGTCTTCCGGCGTACCTGCAGATGTCACCTGTCCGCCGTGAATGCCGGCACCCGGTCCAATATCTATTAATTAATCCGCTGCCATCATCGTGTCCTCATCATGTTCGACAACAATCAGTGTGTTCCCGAGGTCTCTCATATTTTTCAGTGCGCTGATCAAGCGGTCGTTATCACGCTGATGCAGACCGATAGACGGTTCATCTAAAATATAAAGCACACCGGATAAGCGCGAGCCAATTTAAGTCGCCAGCCTGATGCGCTGTGCCTCTCCACCGGACAGCGTTCCCGCTGCCCTGCTCAATGTCAGGTAATCGAGGCCGACTTTATCCAGAAAGCTTAAGCGCTCCACAATTTCGCGCAAAATCAAAT
>NZ_JAWDHA010000246.1:0-461 GCF_034190895.1 Virgibacillus sp. M23
GTTTAAGCTGTGTTAAATGTTCTGGAAGCATAATTGACGTATATTTGATTGTTCCTCGATCTCTAAGTATATCGACTCACTCCTTTATTGATCTAATATTAACGGAACAAAAGTTCCTTATTCAACAAAAATACGAACGAAAGTTCGATGTAAATGTTGGTAATAAAATATAAAGGTCAATAATGATATACGTAGTATTAATAAAGGAGGGATTCTTTTCCACGAAGGAGAGTGTAATGGTTAATGAAGAAGAGGCTAATCGGATTTTTGGTCTTAGTTCCTGCTTTGATTATGTCGGGTATTACTTTAATCGAAGCAAATAAAAAGTCCCCTTTGGAAGTAATTGATAATATTCGGGATGAATTTGGTTTATTCAGTGTGCAAATTGGTCAAACAGATCCGGCAATTACAATTGGCATGGATCAAACCAAAAGTGAAGCAAAGCTCCGTGAATATTTAAA
>NZ_JAWDHA010000247.1:0-459 GCF_034190895.1 Virgibacillus sp. M23
TGATCACTACACATTCCCACTTCATAATGATCCACATTCCTCAAGAAATGACTTGCAAAAACCAAATAAAAAGAATAATATTAATGGTGTTTTGTTAAAACGTTCGTAATTGCAGGATACTATGTTTCATCTAAAAGAGCAGCAAACATCCATAAAGCAAGAAATCATAGCAGGGCTGACGACCTTTTTCACAATGGTCTATATCGTCGTGGTTAATCCGGTCATTTTGGCTAACGCCGGGGTTCCTTTCGACCAGGTTGTCACCGCAACGATCATTGCCTCCATTGTCGGAACGCTGTGGATGGCCCTGGCAGCAAATTATCCGATTGCTATTGCGCCCGGCATGGGCTTGAACGCATATTTAGCCTTTCATGTCGTAAGCGCAAGCGATGGCGGCATCACATACGCAACAGCTTTCAGTGCAGTAGTTACAGCAGGGGTTCTCTTCATTCTTCTATC
>NZ_JAWDHA010000248.1:0-456 GCF_034190895.1 Virgibacillus sp. M23
CATTGCGGCTGAATCTATGGGGCTTGGCATTTGTTATATCGGCGGCATTCGGAATGAGTTGGACAAGGTGACAGAGGTGCTGCAAACGCCTGACCATGTGCTCCCGCTATTCGGGCTGGCAGTAGGTCATCCAGCGAATCTATCCGGCAANAAACCGAGACTGCCAAAGCAGGCCGTTTATCATGAGAATGCGTATAATGTGAACGCAGACGATTTCCGTCATACTATGAATACGTATGACAAAACCATTTCTGATTACTATAGAGAAAGAACAAACGGACAGCGGGAAGAAACGTGGTCCGATCAAATACTGAACTTTATGAAGCAGAAGCCGCGTACGTATTTAAATGACTACGTGAAAGAAAAGGGCTTTAATAAAAACTAAAGCCAACCTCTCCGTCTAGGAGGGGTTTTTATGTTTCACGTGTAACATATTCCGACAAATAGGGACATGCT
>NZ_JAWDHA010000249.1:0-455 GCF_034190895.1 Virgibacillus sp. M23
ATAATGCTGAGTGCAGAAGACCAAATTTCGCCGGCTGTTCAAAAAATACAGCGTTATATGGAAAATGCACTTCAAAATGGCTACTCTGTTACAATACGCGTGATTGATCACGTCATGAAAACAGTCGGTCGCATTTCAGCCGGTATTGATGCCTTAACAGGAAAAGACAATAAATTGGAGCTGGCTATTAATGACAAGGTGTCAGATAAGCTGTATTCCTTGCAGAAAAGAATTGATAGTATGGGAAGCTCAGGTTCACCGGATAAAGCAGCTTCTTCAGCCGGAGGAAATGCCGGTGATATTGCAAGCATGTTTGATCCGGAAACGATTTTGACAGCACTGGACAAATTTGCTGCATCATTCATGGAAAAAATGGATGAAATCGCCACAAAATTCAGCCCGGAAACAATCCTAACAGAGATGGATAAATTTACAACATCGTTCATGAATAAGGT
>NZ_JAWDHA010000250.1:0-454 GCF_034190895.1 Virgibacillus sp. M23
GTGCTGTACCTATCGAGGCAGCAGGCGACATTGCGATAATCGACTTGGCGGGCAGGTATCCGAAGGCAGCCAATATTCATGAATTTTGGAACAATCTGAAAGAGGGGAAGGACTGCATTAGTGAGATCCCTGAATCGCGCTGGGATTGGCGGCGCTTTGAAGGAATCACATCTCCTTCGGGTAAGGACATTTCCAAATGGGGCGGATTTATTGATGATCCCGAATGCTTCGATCCCCAATTTTTCAGAATCACGCCGAGAGAAGCAGAGACAATGGACCCTCAGGAGCGGCTGTTTTTAGAGACATGCTGGGAAACGATTGAGGATGCGGGCTATACGCCAAAGACGTTAGCTAAGCCTAAAGGACGAAACAAAAAGCAGCATGTAGGCGTTTTTGCCGGCGTCATGCACAAGGATTATACATTAGTCGGAGCTGAAGAAGCATCAGCAGAAAA
>NZ_JAWDHA010000251.1:0-454 GCF_034190895.1 Virgibacillus sp. M23
TTTGGCGCTTTTTTCTGATTTGGGCCGTCCTGAAAATCATCTGTTTATCGAGCAGGAAGAAGAGAAAAAGGCTTTGTGGTGATTTTGTTGTGTGAATAAATAGATTAAATACCCCTGAATTATGTTTTGTGAAAGATTGATATAAGCGGTAGCCTTCTCAATGTCGTTCTCCTTGGAGAAGGCTGCGTATAAGAAATTCTCGGACTTTGCGGATAGACCCTCCGATATCCATTTTTAGGATTAATGTCTTCTGGGTGGATGAGTCAGATTTCATCATAGTATCGCAGTGTTTTTGTTGATACTTTGCATATCTTTGAAAATTCTCCGATCGATAGCAAGCGATCACCTCCTTGCTCCAAATGTACACCTTTCCGTAAGGACAAAGTCAAATGTGGAAATAAAATCTCTCCAAAGTTAATCAGAAATTTATTTTCATATCGTATCCTTTCAGTAT
>NZ_JAWDHA010000252.1:0-452 GCF_034190895.1 Virgibacillus sp. M23
GCACCTAAGCATGCCGTTAAAAACGGACGGCCAAGCGGCAGCGTGACTCCGAAAATGAGCGGTTCACCAATGCCGAGCAGGCCTGACGGAAGCCCGCCGGCGATTGCTTTTCTCAGTGTTGTTTTTTTCGTTTTCATGAAAACGGCAAAGGCCGCGCCTACCTGTCCTGCACCTCCCATGGCCAAAATAGGGAGCAGAGGATCATTGCCAATTGAGTTGATCAGTTCCATGTGCACAGGCGTCAAGCCTTGATGCAATCCGGTTACGACGAGAGGAAGGAAGGTTGCGCCCAGAATAAAGCCCGCAGCGATGCCGCCGATGTCCAGGATGGACAGAAGACCGGATGTAATGGCGTCAGAAATGAATCCGCCTAAAGGCATGAATACGACATACGTTACGATTCCGGTGATTAACAGTGAAACGGTGGGTGTGACAATGATATCGAGTGATTG
>NZ_JAWDHA010000253.1:0-452 GCF_034190895.1 Virgibacillus sp. M23
TCGTGCGATACGGCGTGGTGGTCTGGGCGCCTACTTACTTAACAGAAGCCAAAGGCTTTTCTCCAGAAGACTCGCGCTGGTCCTATTTTCTTTACGAATATGCCGGCATACCGGGAACCATTTTGTGCGGCTGGATCAGTGACCGATTCTTCAAAAGCCGCCGGGCACCGGCAGGCGTTTTGTTTATGGCAGGTGTTTTCATTGCCGTATTGGTGTACTGGCTGAATCCAGCCGGCAATCCGCTCGTAGACAATATCGCCTTGATCAGCATTGGCTTCTTAATCTACGGACCTGTTATGCTGATCGGCCTGCAAGCGATTGACCTAGCACCGAAAAAAGCAGCCGGAACTGCAGCCGGTTTGACCGGATTTTTCGGATACATCGGCGGATCTGCTTTCGCAAACGCCATTATGGGCTTTGTCGTTGATCGGTTTGATTGGAACGGCGGCTTT
>NZ_JAWDHA010000254.1:0-451 GCF_034190895.1 Virgibacillus sp. M23
CTATTCGCATTATGAACAGACACTTTCTATTAACAGGCAATGCAAACAGGAATTTGAGAAGCTTGGCACGGTCATTCAGGCGTATCTGTACCGGGCGGCAGAAGATATTAGAAAGATGCGTGACGTAAAGCCTAATCTCAGACTTGTGAAAGGCGCTTATAAAGAATCTGCGGCTGTAGCGTTTCCTGACAAAAAAGGAACAGACCTACATTTTCAGAGCTTAATAAAGCTGCAGCTATTAAGCGGGAACTACACGGCTGTCGCCACACATGACGATGACATTATTGCATATACGAAAAAGCTCGTCGACGAACATCAAATCCCCGCATCGCAATTTGAGTTTCAAATGCTATACGGCATCAGGCCAGAGCGTCAGAAGGAACTCGCGAAAGAAGGCTACAGAATGCGTGTGTATGTCCCATATGGAACAGACTGGTTCAGCTACTTTATG
>NZ_JAWDHA010000255.1:0-451 GCF_034190895.1 Virgibacillus sp. M23
TGGCAATGGCTCTTCCTTCCAGCAGCACTGAACCGCCTCTCGGCTTCATCAGGCGCGCTAATGAACGTAAAAGTGTCGATTTTCCGCAGCCATTGCTGCCAATAAATACGGTAATTTCACCTTTGGGAATTGTTAAATTCAACTCATCAATAATAACGGCATCCCCGTATCCTAAGCTCAGCGTTTCTGTAGAAATTGCACTCATACCCATAACCGCTCCTTTTTGCTGGCTTTTTAGCAGCACTATGTATTGCACGTTTTCTATATACATGCTTTTCAGTCAATTGTCATCAATGCAAGTGATTCCGATATTCAGCCATTTGATATGGTCATCTATCCCACATTGTAGCAGAAAACACTGACTTTGAAAATCATTTTCAATTAGTTTTTTGGACATAATTGGCGTTTATGGTTTATTTATCACACGATTATTTCTTGATTTCTCTGTTGG
>NZ_JAWDHA010000256.1:0-450 GCF_034190895.1 Virgibacillus sp. M23
CCTTCTGGAGAAATAACAGAATAAGTAGAGTTTTCCAGCATATGCAAGTGGTTGCCTACCCCCAGACCAAGGGCTCCGCCGCTTCCGCCTTCACCAATGACGATGCAGATAACAGGTACTCGGAGGCCGGCCATCTCAAATAGGTTTTTGGCAATGGCTTCGCTTTGTCCTCTTTCTTCCGCTGCTCGTCCAGGGTATGCCCCCTTCGTATCAATAAAACAGATAATCGGTCTATTAAATTTGTCAGCCTGTTTCATCAGACGCAGCGCTTTTCTGTAGCCTTCAGGATGCGGCATCCCAAAAGTGCGGACAAGGTTCTCCTTCGTATCTTTCCCGCGCTGATGCCCGATTACCGTTACAGGAAGGCCGTGGAACTTCGCAATCCCGCCGACAATGGCTTCATCGTCACCGTATGCTCTGTCTCCATGACATTCAAAAAAGTCAGTAAAC
>NZ_JAWDHA010000257.1:0-450 GCF_034190895.1 Virgibacillus sp. M23
CGGGATTCTCATTTGGTCGATAGCCGGAAAAATATCTTCCGCCGTTTGCCGGCTGCCTTTTCCTTCAAAGAGATTCATAATCGGGCTGAGCGGCGGAATGTACCACACCATTGGCAGCGTGCGGTACTCAGGATGAAGCGGCAGCGCGATCTTCCAGTCAATGATCATTTTATAGATTGGTGATTGCTGCGCGGCCTCTATCCATTCAGCCGGAATGCCCTGTTCTTTTGCCAATTTGGCAATCTCAGGATCATTCGGATCAAGAAAAACATCCAATTGGGAATGGTAGAGATCCTTTTCATTTTCAACAGATGCCGCTTCCTCCACGTTGTCCGCGTCATACAGCATGACGCCGAGGTAGCGGATTCTGCCAACACACGTCTCGGAGCAGATGGTCGGCAGTCCCGCTTCCAAACGCGGAAAGCAGAGTTTGCATTTTTCCGCTTTGTT
>NZ_JAWDHA010000258.1:0-449 GCF_034190895.1 Virgibacillus sp. M23
CCTTAATTATACCGGCGACCATCGTGCAGAAACGATACTACGTGAGCACCGCAGGATATTTGAAGAAGTGAAAAAGAAAAACAAAGAAGCAGCCAAACAGCATGTGCTGGCTCATTTCAATCATGACTGTGAGCATTTGAAGCATGTGCTTGAAGAAGGAAAAGAGAATTGATTGTATGATCCGGTACCAAGGGGAAGCAGAACCCTTGGTATTTTTTTATGCATTCACCACATATTTAAGCGGCCCCGTTAATAAGATTTTATGATGGTTTGACTAACGAATAATGGGGGTTAAACATGTTTATCCATATCGTCGGGCCTGGTGATTCTTTGTTTTCGATAGGCAGAAGATACGGTGCTTCTGTTGATCAAATACGGGGTGTGAATGGTTTAGATGAAACGAATATCGTGCCGGGGCAGGCTCTGCTTATCCCTCTTTATGTATATAC
>NZ_JAWDHA010000259.1:0-448 GCF_034190895.1 Virgibacillus sp. M23
GGCCGAACACAAGTCCGCCAACGAGAGACGCTCCAGCATTGTCCGGGTGTCCTTCTTCTAAACTTGCTACATGCAGCTTGTCCGCTTCAGACAGCTTTAAGCCGCATAATTCATCAGCCAGTTCAATGGCCGCTACAATCGCCGCGGCGCTGCTGCCAAGGCCGCGTGCAAGAGGGATGTCGCTCCACACCTTCACATGGACAGGGGGCATTTCTTTTCCGTACAAATCTGCGGTCCGTTTAGCCACTTGATAGATCAGGTTATCTGTACCCGCCGGAATTCCGGCGACTGTTTCTGTTTCAGCTTCAAATGACCATTTGTCGCTTTCAAAGACGGTCAGCTTCAAATATCTGCTAAGCGCCATTCCGACTGAATCAAAGCCGGGGCCCAGGTTAGCAGTACTTCCGGGAACAGTGACAGAGAACAGCATATCGGCTTCGTTCATACA
>NZ_JAWDHA010000260.1:0-447 GCF_034190895.1 Virgibacillus sp. M23
CCCAACAGGTCAACCGTGTTCTTTTTGATGATGTCAAGATCTTCAGGGTTGTAATCAGGCATAAAGCCTTCATTCTTCAAAATGTCAACCAGCTCTTTCGGAAACTCGCCTTTGACAGATGGGTCTAAAAAGGATCTGTTAAAAAACGCGTCTGCGATTTCCCCGGCTTTCACATCCGCCGGATGGCTGCTTCTCGGGTATGATGGGGTCAAATTTAAAATGATGCCGATTTTTCCGTCCTGTTCCATCTCCCTGTAAGCCTGAATCGCGCGGGCACTTGACAGCATCGTATGAAATCCGACCTGGACAGCCTCTTTAAAGTCGACCTTGTTTGGATAATGAAAATCATATAAGTAGCCGCCTTCTACGGGAACGATTGGTTCATTATTCGTGAACCATTTATTCACTCTGCCGCCAAACAAACGGAAGCACGTTCTTGCATAGTTT
>NZ_JAWDHA010000261.1:0-447 GCF_034190895.1 Virgibacillus sp. M23
CAAATGTAATGTAATCGAGGTAGATTGTCAGGAGCAGATAGCGTGTTCCTGATTTCGGGTCGCTGATAATGATGTGATCCCGGCCCGCTGCTTCGATGACGCCGCGAAAGATCTTCGAGCCCCATTCCTTGCTGTTTTCAAATGTCATATAAATGGTGGCTGTTTTTCCCCGATTCAGGCGCAAAATATTTTCAATATAAGATTCCTCAACAGGCAGCATGCCGGGAACGCTTTGGCCTGGTGCTGATGGTGTAGGCCCCGAAGGAATTTGAAACCCGCCGCCCTGCTGCTGGCCCGGGAATCCAAATCCCTGCTGTCCTTGCTGTCCCTGCTGCCTTGGCATCATTGGCTGCATCCCCAACGTCTGCATTTGTGACCCTTGGCCTTGCTGCGGGTAAGGGTTGGCGCCAAACTGAGGCTGATACCCCTGCATATTATCAAAACCCT
>NZ_JAWDHA010000262.1:0-447 GCF_034190895.1 Virgibacillus sp. M23
AAGCTTTTTCCAATCATTCACTTTTTGGTTTTTTGCTGAGTCTATATGTTTCACTGTCTGTGTGGCGCTCCTTTTTTTAACATGATGTTATTATATCGCAAGAACAGCACATAATAAACCAGGTGCATGGTTAGAATATACGTATTACATTTTAGGAAAAGGAGCGTTTTACATGGATCTTAATTTACGTCATGCCGTCATTGCCAACGTAACCGGCAATAATCAGGAACAGCTTGAGCATACAATTGTCGATGCGATTCAAAGCGGTGAAGAAAATATGCTTCCAGGGCTCGGCGTTTTATTTGAAGTCATTTGGCAGCACGCATCCGAAAGTGAGAAAAACGAAATGCTGAAAACGCTTGAAGGCGGATTAAAACCTGCCCAATAAGACATGAAACCGGGTGACTGCGCCCGGTTTTTTTCTTATATAATAAAAACATGATGAGG
>NZ_JAWDHA010000263.1:0-447 GCF_034190895.1 Virgibacillus sp. M23
TCTCCACAGCCACTCAAACGGCCCCATCCGAAAGACACGAAGCCACAGGTGGCTGAAGACCATTTGAACGGCACAAACAGCAATCGTAATGAGCACACCGGCAGCAGGGTACACTTTTCCATATAGCCCCAAACCATAATGATAGAAAATCCAAGTACATACAATAGACTGCATCAGATAATTGGTAAATGCCATCCTCCCGACAGCGGAGACTGTTTGCAGCACTGTTCTCACGCTTGTTTTACGATAAAGATAGACAACCGTTATGACATAGAAAAACATGAGAAACGGCGCGCCAATCAGCAGAAATAGTTCCTTTTCCATTACACTGTACAGCACTTGGGCACCGATGCCGATGATAAACCCGGCGATCCATAATCTTTTTAATCCTTTCCGATGCTTTTCCGGTTCGTGCCAATACCGTGACTTTGCCGCCGCAGCTCCCAG
>NZ_JAWDHA010000264.1:0-446 GCF_034190895.1 Virgibacillus sp. M23
GATCCGGTGAAATCGTATTATGGAGGCTATATGAGCGGCACTCAGACGCATTCATTTGACAATCTGCTGCCGCTGTTAGCCGAAAGGAAGCTTTTTAATGAGAATATCATTCAATGAATCACAAAAATTATTTGCTTATTTTTCAGGGCTCATCGCGGCCCTGTCTCTGTTTATTTATTATGTGTCAGCCCAGCAATCGGAAGGCGCCCTGATCCTTTGCATCACGTTTGTCGTCATCGCCGCAGGCATCTGGTTCGGCCCAATTTACGCGCTGGCGGTGACCTTAATCGTACTTTTTGTTCTCGGCACCTTAATGATGTTTTTCCAGACTGGACAGGCATCACTCTTTCCAGCTGAGGAAGGGCTGCAAGTGCTTGTCGTGTGGGGCATCGCNCTTTTGCTGTTTTCTTTTATTTCCGGAAGAATCCACGATATCACAGCAGAGC
>NZ_JAWDHA010000265.1:0-443 GCF_034190895.1 Virgibacillus sp. M23
GCTCCGGAGTGGGGAAGGTGAGTGTTATTTGTTCGGCAGACAGGTTGTCACGGTGATGGCGAATGGAAGGAGCACGGGCGACCTGTTTGAGATCGTGCTGCTTTCCGGGGGAAAAGGAGATGCCTTTCCGCTTCACGTCCACAAGAATACACATGAAGGACTTCTCGTGTTGGACGGGAAGCTTGAGCTGACACTTGATGGAGAACACTATTTATTGATATCGGGTGATTATGCCAACATTCCGGCGGGGATACCGCACAGCTACCGGATGCAGAGCCACAGAACAAGACTGGTGTCTTACACGATGAAAGGAAACGCAGCCCACATGTACTCCGTGATTGGGAATCCGTATAATCACGCTGAACATCCGCCGTTCGCAAGCGAAGAAGTCACAAACGAGCGATTTGCAGAAGCTGCCGCTGTAGCGGACATTGTATTTCTGG
>NZ_JAWDHA010000266.1:0-442 GCF_034190895.1 Virgibacillus sp. M23
CTTCAGCATAGCGCCGAGCATAAGTGAAGCTGTCATTGTGCGCCCTAATGCAGCGGATGCTGTCGGCCACGTACCATGGCGTCTCTGTCCTTCATTTACCATATCAGTCGTTCTCGCTGCATAAGCACGAACTTTTCCGTCATACGCAAGTGCTTTTACTAAATAATCCATTACAAAACCTCCTATACACTTCCTACGCGGTTTCTTTCATAAATCAATTCCAGCCCTTTTAGGGTTAGGACTGGATCAACGATATCAATACAATCTGACTCGTTTGCAATGAGCGGCGCCAGTCCTCCTGTCGCAATGACCTTTGGTTCCTGTTTTGCCTGCCATTTCATTCGCTTAACGATTCCTTCCACTTGGCCGACATAGCCAAATAAAATTCCAGATTGCATCGCGCTTACAGTGTTTTTTCCGATAATATTGTCGGGCCGGGTAA
>NZ_JAWDHA010000267.1:0-442 GCF_034190895.1 Virgibacillus sp. M23
ATCAATTTAGTATATGGCATAGACAGCCTTCTTTTTCAGCCATTTTCACAAGAGCACCTCCGTATCGGCATGCTTGCTTCACATATTTTTGACGCATCCGTGCAAACGATATTTCAGGCAGTGCTTCTTGGACACACCTTATATATTGCGCCAGATCATGCAAGGATGGATGGAAAGCAGCTGTGGTCTTTTTATGAGGAGAACCGCATTCATATTTCAGATGCGACACCTTCTCATTTGCGCCTCATGATCAAAGCCGCTGAGAAAGAGCCGCATCACGTTGACGAATTGAAGTTAATAATGGCTGGCGGCGAAATGCTGCCGCCCCAATTGGTTCAGCAGTATTTACAAACGTTTCGTGCGGGTAAGCAGGTGATGACAAATAATTACGGTCAGACTGAATGCGCTGTACAATCAGCGGCTTTTACCATACATGATTCTT
>NZ_JAWDHA010000268.1:0-442 GCF_034190895.1 Virgibacillus sp. M23
CCATTACAGCGCCCTTCGGCATTGGATGCAGGGTGCGGTTTACAAGCACATAGGATTGTCCGGTCGCATTGTTGACAAGCAAATGCTCAAGACCTAAATCTTTAACAAGCTGCGGGGCGCTTTTCTTCCGTTCCAGAAATGAGTCTGGCCCTCTTTCGATGATATAGCCGTCTTTCTTGACAGTCTGGATTTTTCCGCCGACTCTCGGACTTGCCTCAACAAGTGTCAGCTCAAGCGGCAGATTCTTTTCTTTGATTTCTTTTTCCAGATAGAAGGCGGCGGCTAAACCGGTAATGCCGCCGCCGATGATGACTACATGTTTTTTTCCGTCACTCATGTTCATCGCCTTCTTTAACGTCCTAATTTTTTTAATACGACTGTTGCCAAAGCATCAATAAACTCAGGCTTGGCCTTCGGCATTTCCGGCCGGTAATAGCTTGCG
>NZ_JAWDHA010000269.1:0-440 GCF_034190895.1 Virgibacillus sp. M23
GACCTAGTGAAGGCCTGTATCGCGGGCGTGTTTTGTTTTTTTCTGTCTCCCTTTCTTGATTTTATCGGGCTGAACCATGTATCCGCAATGGTTGAGCGTATTTTGCTTATGAGCTGTCCGATATTTGTAATCCTATTTACAGCGTGTCGTGATCGGAATATGGTTACAGTTCAGGACCTTTTCACAGTGCTGGCGGTCATGTTTGGCCTTTTCTTTGCGCTTGGCGGATGGGATACTGAGCTCTTTCAGGCAAATATGATTGGATCTGCATTCATTTTGTTATCCTCGGCCGTCTATGCCGGTTATCTTGTCCTTTCCGGTCATCTCGTCCATCAAATCGGCGGGATTCGTCTCAATGCATACGGGATGACAGCAGCTGGAGCGGCCATGATGCTTTACATTGGCATCAAATCGACAATCGGTCTGAATACACCAATAGC
>NZ_JAWDHA010000270.1:0-440 GCF_034190895.1 Virgibacillus sp. M23
ATCAAAATAAGCTGAATAAATCGTGTGTAATCGACACACGTACTGCAGAGGCACTGAATCATCAGATAGAAAATAAAAAATCAGATTAAAAAAATGATTTGCAGCTTCAAACAGCATTGAAATCATTATTTGTCAATTAAAGGAGATGGTATTCCATCTCCTGTTTCTTTATGCTTAAAGAGATTATGGATCATAAGTCACATAAAAAATGAGTTTTTGACAAGAAATTAAAAAAATTTTCACAAATAAACATTTATAAAGGACTGTTATTACCCGTTATCAATATATGAGAGAGACTTTCTAACGAGTTACTATGCATTTAAAATGAAACTTTTGCAAGTTGCCTAGTATTTGTTTACTTCATACAATATAAGTATGTTCTATAAATAACAGTAATCAGGTTTATGGCAGCTGTACGACAGGTATTTAAAGAGTAACGT
>NZ_JAWDHA010000271.1:0-440 GCF_034190895.1 Virgibacillus sp. M23
TCAAAGGGACAGGCGGTCACGCCGGCATCCCGAATAACAGTATTGATCCAATTGCTGCCGCAGGACAAAACATCAGCGTCCTGCAATCTGTGGTCAGCCGAAACATCAGCTCACTGCAAAACGCAGTCGTCAGTATCACAAGAGTACAGGCGGGCACGTCGTGGAACGTGATTCCAGATCAAGCTGAAATGGAGGGAACGGTTCGAACCTTTCAAAAAGAAGCGAGGCAGGCTGTTCCAGAGCATATGAAACGGGTGGCTGAAGGAATTGCAGCGGGCTATGGGGCACAAGCCGAATTCAAGTGGTTTCCTTATTTGCCTTCCGTTCAGAATTACGGCACATTTTTGAATGCGGCATCCGAAGCTGCGGCACGGATTGGCTGCCAAACTGTTCACGCTGAGCAGTCTCCGGGCGGAGAAGACTTCGCTCTGTATCAAGAG
>NZ_JAWDHA010000272.1:0-440 GCF_034190895.1 Virgibacillus sp. M23
GGTCTCTGTCACCAAATGGTTTTTTAAAGCGTAATTATTCCATCCTAGATTTCCGGTTTCATAAACAACTCCTGCCGCCATATCTACAGGACCTGGTGCGCCCATTCCGATGTATTTGATGAGGTGCTTCGGTTTTTGCAGCTCATCCAGCTTGCTGTCGATTGTTTTTGCAATTGTAACGGTAATGGTGTCGCCGGTTTTATCCGTCGGGACTTCCCATTTATGCTGAATTTCACCATATCGATTAATAAAAGCGAGTTTAATCGTCGTTCCTCCCAGGTCAATGCCCGCAAACCAAATCTCATCCATGTTTATCACCTTAGCCTTTATAAAAATCTCTTAACGTTTTTTGTTTGTTCCAATTCTTTTCGAAGGACAGCTGCCGCTCTGGCCCACTGCTCCTTTTCAATCATGTGGTTCATGTATAATTCCTTTAATTC
>NZ_JAWDHA010000273.1:0-439 GCF_034190895.1 Virgibacillus sp. M23
CTGTATGTCTGGCACTCACATCACCATACCGCTCATATTACAGAGCTTTCCAAACGGATGGGGTGGTCTTAACGCTTTTGCCGGCGGAAAGCCGGAATACTGATAGCGGTAATCACCAGCAGTGAGATCACAGCAGCCGCTGCATATAAATGGTCATAGCCGCTGGCGACACTCGCATGAATGGCGTCGCTTATCGCGGCTTTGGCTTCAGGAACGGGAATGCGTTCAACTTGTTCTTGTAAAGTAGAAACATCAGAACTGTCGATCTCCGGAATCATCTGCATCGCCTTTTCTGAATGTCCGCTGTCCGATAAGCGGCTCTTGATTTCATCACCGATTTGGTCGAACCCGGCTGTGATAAAACCTGCGTAAAGAGTAGGCGCCAAGGTCAGTCCAATTTGTCTTACTAATGAAAGCGTGCCAAGCGCTGTGCCCTTAT
>NZ_JAWDHA010000274.1:0-438 GCF_034190895.1 Virgibacillus sp. M23
TTTCGGAACGGTGGCTTCATCTAATTGCTTCGTGCTTTTCAAATATTTTGTAAGTGCGTGATCCAGCAAATTTGCTTCCAGTTTGTCATGGTCCATGTCAATTTCCCCATTTCGAGATGCATTCATAACATACGAACGATATGATTTACTTATTATTTTACTGATTCCGAATAGGGAAAGTCAAAAAAGCAAAATGTGAATTTACAGCTTTTATCCTACATGCCTCGATTTTCCACCTGTTACACAAGCTTATCATTGAATGACTGAAAAGAAACGTGTTCATTCTGCTGATGTCCGAATTGGCGGACGTTAACCGCGTTCTCCTGCTCCTCTTGATCTCCAACCACCAGCACGTACGGGATTTTCTGCATCTGCGATTCTCTGATTTTATAGCCGAGCTTCTCAGTGCCCTCATCAATGCCCGCTCTTATCCCCGCC
>NZ_JAWDHA010000275.1:0-437 GCF_034190895.1 Virgibacillus sp. M23
TTAATGTCAGATAAACGTTCAATCACCGGTTCCGGTCCGACGATCCATCCAATCCTCAAACCTGGGCTTAAAGTTTTCGATAAACTTCCTATATACAGTACATGTCCATTTTTATCAATTGTTTTAATAGGATATGGCGGAATTTCATCGATCCATAACTCACGATAAATGTCATCTTCAATAATAGGAAGCTGTGTATTCTCACTTACTGCTAGGATTTCTTCCCGCCGCTTTTTAGACATAAGAATACCAGTCGGATTGTGAAAACATGGATTTGTATATAAGATAGCCCTTCCACGCTCTCCTCTTGTTAAATGAACATTTTCAGGCAAAAGTCCTTCATTATCGATAGGAAGTCCAGTCAGCTTCATACCAGCTGATTGAAATACGTGTAATGAATAAAGGTAGGAGGGCAGATCAAGATAAACGGTTGATCC
>NZ_JAWDHA010000276.1:0-436 GCF_034190895.1 Virgibacillus sp. M23
CTCTATACACTATGTGAGCTGCTTGGATTGGCTTGGATATTCGCATAGGGCGTTTGCGGATTTACGATTGATCATATTGAGCTTGATGTTTTTTAAGTAAGGCCTCTGTTTTTTCAGCCAACGCTTCAATCTCATCTTCAAATTCCAGACCTGCTTTATCAAATGCATCCAAGTCTTTTCTGATGCTGCCCATCGTGTCTTCATGCTCTTTTTGCTTTTGTTCGTGCGGTTCATACCTTCCTTCTATCCATTTTTCAAACTCATTCACTTTGATCCCCCCGCTTATGATATATGCCGGTTGCGGCCGCCCTGTTAAAAAACAAAAAACCGGAGTTCTCCGGTTTCTTTGCCAGGCTATTGAGGCTTTTTCTTTTTATTTCCGCACCCGCAGCCCTTCTTTTTTATCTTTTTTGATTGATACGACGAATCTGTATAT
>NZ_JAWDHA010000277.1:0-436 GCF_034190895.1 Virgibacillus sp. M23
TCGTGCTTTTAATGATGTTCTTCTCAGACCGCAGCAGTTCACTGACGATCAGCCTGTCATGGCTTCCAGCGGCCGCATTTATCGGCGCCTCAGCTGTCGGTCTCATCGTCTATTTACTTGCATATAAAAATGGCGCCTCCACATTTCGGCTGGTGCTTATCGGAATCGGATTTTATATGTCGGCGCAGGCGATGACGACTCTGCTGATGATCAAAGGTCCGATTTACCGGGCATCACAAGCCAATGTATATATCACTGGGTCAGTTTATGGGTCAAACTGGGAGCATGTAAAAATAGCTCTTATCTTATCTGTCATTCTCCTATTCATTTGTTGGATCGCGCTGAAAAATATGAATATACAGGTGCTGGGTGAAGATATTGCGGCGGGTGCGGGAAGCGCTGTGCAGCGAAATCGTTTTTTCTTGCTCCTTTTGAG
>NZ_JAWDHA010000278.1:0-436 GCF_034190895.1 Virgibacillus sp. M23
CTCATACCGGAAGCACGGGAGACGGCTATGAATGGGCTGAAGCCGCAGGCCATACCATAACAGAGCTGTTTCCGACAGAGGTACCCGTCACTTCTGGCGAACCGTTCATTAAGCAAAAAACACTTCAGGGCTTATCACTAAGAGATGTAGCAGTCAGTGTGTTAAATAAAAAAGGCAAAACAATCATCACACATAAAATGGACATGCTGTTTACCCATTTCGGCCTCTCAGGTCCTGCCATTCTCAGATGCAGCCAATTTGTCGTGAAAGAGCTGAAAAAACAGCCCCAAGTTCCAATCAGAATTGACTTATATCCGGATATCAATGAAGAAACGCTTTTCCAAAAGATGTTTAAAGAATTGAAGGAAGCACCGAAAAAAACCATTAAAAACGTGCTGAAGCCCTGGATGCAGGAGCGCTACCTCCTATTCCTGCT
>NZ_JAWDHA010000279.1:0-435 GCF_034190895.1 Virgibacillus sp. M23
TGGAGGTATTGAAACAAGAGGAGTACTGAGAATTGGTATGCCTTATAAGTCCAAATAACAGTTGAAAACCTGCATAGTAGATCTATGCGGTTTTTTTATTTTGCATAATGATACATAATTTACCGAAACTTGCGGAACATAATTGAGGAATCATAGAATTTTGTCAAAATAATTTTATTGACAACGTCTTATTAACGTTGATATAATTTAAATTTTATTTGACAAAAATGGGCTCGTGTTGTACAATAAATGTAGTGAGGTGGATGCAATGGCGAAGACGTTGTCCGATATTAAAAGATCGCTTGATGGGAATTTAGGTAAAAGGCTGACGTTAAAAGCAAACGGTGGCCGCCGAAAAACGATTGAGCGTTCGGGCATTTTAGCTTAGACGTACCCTTCTGTTTTTGTGATACAACTATATCAAGACGAGAACTC
>NZ_JAWDHA010000280.1:0-435 GCF_034190895.1 Virgibacillus sp. M23
CCTCATATTGTCATCAACAGCTTTAAGCGGCTCGGCCAAACGATGAAACGGATCAGGCAATACCGGGCACTGTTCCTCTTTTTACTCGCTTATTTCTTTTATATCGACGGTGTCGGCACGATTATTACGATGTCGACATCCTATGGATCAGATTTAGGGATCGGTTCCTCAAGCCTTCTGATCATCCTATTTGTCACCCAGGTCGTCGCCGCGCCGTTTTCGATTGTATACGGAAAACTGGCAGAACGCTTCACGGGGAAGACAATGCTGTACGTTGGGATCGTTATTTATATGATTGTCTGCGTGTACGCCTATTTTATGGAGACAACGATTGATTTCTGGATACTGGCCATGCTTGTCGCCACCTCGCAGGGCGGTATTCAAGCCCTCAGCCGTTCCTATTTCGCCAAGCTTGTGCCAAAGCGCCACGCCAAT
>NZ_JAWDHA010000281.1:0-435 GCF_034190895.1 Virgibacillus sp. M23
TGTCTGGCATTGAGCAGTTCAAGCTCCATTTCCACTGTCCTTTGCTGTACGGCCGGGACATTCTTGATCGGTCCCTTCAAACGGTTTGGAGAATACTCAGAGGCAAATTGCACTGCATAGTCACGCTCAGCTTGTGCCACACCAAGATAAATCGCCGGAATGTGAAGCAGCCAGCCATTCGGCTGAGCTCCACGAGGCCCTTGAAGCAATTCAACCAGCTTATTCTCTTCAAGCATGACTTCGTTCAGTACAAGATCATGGCTCCCTGTCGCCCGCATCGCCATCATATCCCACGTTTCTTCAATCGACAAACCGGGATCATCTTTATGAATGAGAAACACGCCTGTTGTTTGTTTGTCTTCAATCCATGCGGTTACTAAAAAATAATCCAGTGCTTGTGACATCGTCGTAAAGGTTTTTCTTCCATTCACTGCC
>NZ_JAWDHA010000282.1:0-434 GCF_034190895.1 Virgibacillus sp. M23
GCATGATATACAGCCCTGCCACACAAGACGCTGCCAAAAACAAGCTAAGCGGGACATCTTTTTCAGGGCGATGAAATTCCTCAGCCAACGGGGTAATCATTTCCCAGCCTACAAAGGAGAAAAAAATCATAACTGAAACAGATCCCGCGGCAGACCAGCCATGTGGAAGAAACGGCTTGAATTGTGCTATCGTGACGTGTGGCAATGACACAGCAATAGAAGTGACAAGCAGAAATACGATGACACATATAACGAGTGTACTGATGTTTGCGGATAGTTGAATCCCTCTCATATGAAGCAAAATAGAGATAGCCAGCATGCAACCAGCAATCGATGTAATCTGCCAATCCGCCGCCTCTGTGACGTAACTGACGTAATGCGCGCCAGTCAAAGCGATGATGGGAACGCCGATCGGAACGGACCCTAACATGATC
>NZ_JAWDHA010000283.1:0-433 GCF_034190895.1 Virgibacillus sp. M23
TCGACATGCGGTGTATGGTCTTTTCCATCCTGCTTCGCTTCATTCAGCCCGCCCATAATGGATGGCTCATAGTTGACGTGCGGGTTTTGTCCTTCTGCTCTATCAACCCGATATTGCATTTGCCCGCCTTCCTGGTTGGTGGCGACATGCTTTTTCGGCGAGTTGATCGGGAGCTGCAGGTAATTTGCGCCTACACGGTAGCGCTGCGTATCAGAGTAGGCAAACGTCCGCCCTTGAAGCAGTTTGTCATCGGAAAAATCAAGACAGTCGACAAGCACCCCCGTTCCAAATGAAGCTTGCTCCACTTCCGCATGGTAGTTTTCCGGATTTTTGTTAAGCACCAATTTGCCGATCGGTTTCCATGGGAAATCGTCTTTATACCACAGTTTTGTCGGATCAAGAGGATCAAAGTCCAGTTCAGGATGTTCATCAT
>NZ_JAWDHA010000284.1:0-433 GCF_034190895.1 Virgibacillus sp. M23
ACCGGACGGACCGATGATCGACACCACTTCTCCTCGCTTCACTTCTAGATCGATTCGATCTAGCACGACGAGATCTTTTAACGCTTTGCGAATATTTTTTACTGTTATCAACTGATTTCACCTCTAAGTCCGGTATGGCTTGCTCATTGCGCGTTCAAACAAGTCCTGCAACATGCTGTAGATAATGGTAAGAGCCCAATAGACGATCGCAACCGCCAAATACGTCTCAAAATATTTGTGGTTTCCTGAGGCGTACATCTTCCCTTGGGCGAACATCTCCATGACCCCTAATGTAAAGGCCAGTGACGTTTCTTTTAGCAGTCCGATAAATGTATTACCCGTTGCCGGAATCGCATTTCGGATCGCTTGCGGCAAAATAATCCGTCTGTATGCCTGAAGTTTTGTCATGCCGACAGACAGACACGCCTCCAGC
>NZ_JAWDHA010000285.1:0-432 GCF_034190895.1 Virgibacillus sp. M23
CAAAAGGATTACACGCGTAAAACAATCGTTTTATTGTTGTGAATAAGGAGTTTGGTCAGAAATGAAAACGAAAAGATGGTTTGTGGATGTAACTGACGAGTTATCCACAAATGATCCACAAATTGCACAAGCAGCCGCTTTGCTTCGAGAAAATGAGGTCGTTGCCTTTCCGACAGAAACGGTATATGGCCTAGGCGCAAACGCGAAAAATACGGATGCCGTCCAAAAAATATATGAGGCAAAAGGGCGGCCGAGCGATAATCCCTTGATTGTCCACATCGCGGATATCAGCCAGCTTGAGGATTTAACGGGCCCAGCGCCGGAAAAGGCGAAAACATTGATGAAGCGGTTTTGGCCGGGAGCACTTACGCTCATTCTGCCTTGCAAACCCGGTGCGCTTTCACCTCGTGTAACGGCAGGTCTTGAAACCGT
>NZ_JAWDHA010000286.1:0-432 GCF_034190895.1 Virgibacillus sp. M23
TTACAAAAGTCATGCAAGAGATTTTGAGTATTGTAAAATACCATTTTAAGATTGAATTCAACGAAGAATCGCTTCACTATTATCGGTTCGTCACCCACTTAAAGTTTTTCGCGCAGCGTCTTTTTAACGGTACACATATGGAAAGCCAGGATGATTTTTTGCTGGAGACAGTGAGAGAAAAGTATCATCGGGCGTATGACTGCACGAAGAAAATCCAAACCTACATTGAGCGGGAGTATGAGCACAAGCTCACAAGTGACGAGCTGTTGTATTTAACGATTCACATAGAAAGGATAGTCAAACAAGCATAATGAGAGCGCTGACATTTTTATTTTCGGGTTTTCGTTTTTTCTTACATTTCAATATGATGATGGTAGGATTGTTACTGATAAAGCAGGCAAAACCTAAATTACAATGAGTGCGGATCATTTA
>NZ_JAWDHA010000287.1:0-432 GCF_034190895.1 Virgibacillus sp. M23
GTTCTCGCATGGTCCCGTCCTTTTGTCATCACGGCTTTGAGAAACTCTTTTTCTGACATCGTTTTGTTTTCAACGACTAGCTCACGATAAGCATTTTTGATTTCAAGATCGTCATACATCTCCAGCGGCATATCGCTGTTAACCATACCGATTTCTTCTCCCTGGTAAATAAACGGCGTTCCTTTCATGCCGTGCAGAACCGTTGCAAATGCCTTCGCACATTCCTTACGCAGCTTCCCGTCATTGCCCCAGCGGGAAATAACCCTCGGCTGGTCATGGTTTTCAAAATACAGGGTATTCCAGCCGACATTCATTAACCCAGTCTGCCACCTTGTCATCGTCTTTTTTAAAGCAACCAAATCGAACGGTTTGATCTGCCATTTTCCATTTGTCGAGTTTTGTTCTGTATCAATATCCATATGTTCAAATGTA
>NZ_JAWDHA010000288.1:0-430 GCF_034190895.1 Virgibacillus sp. M23
GAATGCTGTTGACAAGCCGCCCTGAACAGCCTGGTCCCCAAGGTTTGTCTGGCGGTCCGCCACGCGGTCCTTCCATTCAACTTCTAAGCCATGTGACGTATAGAATCTGAATTCCTGAGGGATGCGCAAATATTTCGGCGGAACTGCTTTTAAGCCTTTTTTGAATGTCGCTCTGGACAATTCTTCACCGTTCATGTCAACGATATGGGAAACCGCTTGTTTGCGGATGCCGTCCAGCTGCGCCAGATATGGATCAGCTGATGCAGTATCACCGTTTACAATCAGCTCTTCAATATCAACGGCTGCGCGCTCGGCTAAAATTTGCATGATCGTCTGCTGCAGGCCATCTTTTTCAATATTGTTTTCGAGTGTATCATACGTAATGTTGATGTCCGCAATGACTTCCTTCGTGTTCAGCTGAACAGTGCTT
>NZ_JAWDHA010000289.1:0-430 GCF_034190895.1 Virgibacillus sp. M23
GGACGATATTGACAGTCTGATTTTAATTGGCGTGCTCATTGCTTTAACCGCGTTTTTCGTTGCAAGCGAGTTTGCGATTGTTAGTGTAAGGAGATCCAGAATAGATCAGCTTATCACAGAAGGAAACAAACGGGCGATACTCGCAAAGCGTGTCATTACAGATTTGGATGAATATTTATCCGCATCCCAGCTGGGCATTACATTGACATCAATTGGACTTGGCGTACTGGGTGAACCGGCCTTTGAACGGCTTCTGCATCCATTATTTGAACCGCTCGGCTTGCCGGACTCGGTTTCTCATGCAGTCTCTTTTGCAGTCGCGTATGGCTTGATCACATTCCTGCACGTCGTTGTAGGTGAACTGGCCCCGAAAACGGTCGCGATTCAAAAGGCAGAGCAGCTGACCTTGCTGATAGCGGGTCCTTTGCGT
>NZ_JAWDHA010000290.1:0-429 GCF_034190895.1 Virgibacillus sp. M23
TATCAGTTCACTTAGTCCCGCGGATCAAAAATGACAATTGACGTCATCACGTCTAACGATATTTACATTCTTGGCTATGTTTCTAATTCTTTAACTGGCCCATACAAGCCGCTGAACAAAACTGGCCTTGTGTTAAAAATGGATCTTGATCCTAACGATGGAACCTTTACTTACTCACACTTCGCTGTACCTCAAGCGAAAGGAAACAATGTCGTGATTACAAGCTACATGACAAACAGAGGATTCTACGCAGACAAACAATCAACGTTTGCGCCAAGCTTCCTGCTGAACATCAAAGGCAAGAAAACATCTGTTGTGAAAAACAGCATCCTTGAACAAGGACAATTAACAGTTAACTAATAAAAACGCAAAAGAAAATGCCGATATCCTATTGGCATTTTCTTTTATTTCTTATCAACATCATAAAGG
>NZ_JAWDHA010000291.1:0-428 GCF_034190895.1 Virgibacillus sp. M23
TTGATAAAGACGCACTCCTGTGAGGGGAGGTTTCAATAAAGTTATCTTTTTTAAAAAAAGTTGACCAGCATGACAAAAGATAAACCATGGGCGGATAAAGGTGAAATGTGTGTTTTTTTTCTAAACCTTTATTTTTTTCATCTTTTGCCCTTAAACCGTTATAATAGACAAGGACCCATTCTTTACATGGGCCTTAAGTGATGAAACGAATGAGATATAGATGAAATGAAGTCATTCGGCAGGAGGAAAATCAAAATGATGGATAAAAAGATCCTTGTAGTAGATGATGAAAAACCGATTGCAGATATATTGGAATTTAACTTAAGAAAAGAAGGCTATGAGGTGCACTGTGCCCACGACGGAAACGAAGCCGTTGAAATGGTAGAAGAGCTTCAGCCTGATTTAATTCTTTTAGATATTATGCTCCC
>NZ_JAWDHA010000292.1:0-428 GCF_034190895.1 Virgibacillus sp. M23
TCCTTGATCCCCTGCTCAGAAGAAACCAGTTCCCAATCCCCTTCATCAAATTCAGGAAAGTGACGGTCACCTTCAAACTCGTGATGAATTTTCGTCATATACAGTCTGTCCGCATAAGGGAACAGGTCCGTATAGAGCTGAGCCCCTCCGATCACAAAGCATTCTTCAGAGCCTGAACAAATATCCAGTACATCCTGTAACGAACTGACAACCGTGCATCCCGGAAATTCTGAAGCCGGCGCTGATGTGACGACAATATTTTTCCGATTTGGAAGCGGACGTCCGATCGATTCAAATGTTTTCCGGCCCATAATGATTGAATGGCCCGATGTAACTTTCTTAAAGTATGCAAGATCATTGGTCAAATGCCACGGCAAATCATTGTCTTTGCCGATAAGCCTGTTGGCATCCATCGCAAAAATAATTGA
>NZ_JAWDHA010000293.1:0-428 GCF_034190895.1 Virgibacillus sp. M23
GAAACGAGCGACGACATTTCCTTGCTTTTGATTCAGTCCTTTTACGGCACCGGCAATGATTCCGATTGAGGAGAAGTTCGCAAATGACACAAGGAATACCGATACGATCGCTGTTGTACGGCCGCTGAAATGGAAACCGTTTTGAGTAAGCGACGTCATAGCGACAAATTCATTCGATACCATTTTTGTTGCCATAATGCTTCCCGCATTAACAGCTTCATTCCATGGGATACCCACAAGAAAAGCGAATGGAGCAAACACATATCCAAGAATGCCTTGGAACGAAATACCGAATACTGCATTAAAAATGCCATTGATCAAGGCAATAATCGCGACAAATCCAATCAGCATCGCAGCGACCACAACCGCTACTTTGAAACCGTCAAGGATGTATTCTCCGAGCACTTCGAAGAAGGATTGTTTTTCCT
>NZ_JAWDHA010000294.1:0-428 GCF_034190895.1 Virgibacillus sp. M23
TGGTAGGACAGATGTCCAGGCACGCGGTGCAGCGGCCGCAGTGTTCGGTGGCGTGGGGTGGGTCCACCGGCAATGGCAAATCGACAAACAGTTCGCTGAGGAAGAAATAGCTGCCGGCCTTGCGATTGAGGACCAGGGTGTTTTTGCCGATCCAGCCGAGGCCGGCCTGCTCGGCGATGGCTTTTTCCAGGACCGGCGCGCTGTCGACGAAGGCACGAAAGCCGAACGGCCCGATCTGCGCCTGGATACGGTCGGCCAGTTGCGGCACACGCTTGCGGATCTGCTTGTGATAGTCCCGGCCCAGGGCGTAGCGCGAGATATAGGCTTTTTCCGGCTGGGCCAGCAGTTGCGCCATCTGGGTGTCGCCGGGCAGGTAATCCATGCGCAGCGACACCACGCGCAAGGTGCCCGGCACCAGCTCGTCGGGG
>NZ_JAWDHA010000295.1:0-428 GCF_034190895.1 Virgibacillus sp. M23
CTTGTCATCTAGGAGGAAAGTGTAATGAACCGCAAAATAACAGATAAACTGGCGACCGGAATGTTTGGTTTGTGTGCAGCCATTATCGCTGCCATTTTAGTAGGTTTGTTTTCCTATATTATTATAAACGGTGTTTCTCAGCTCAGCTTTCATTTTATTACGACAAAATCGAGCGCCATTGCAGCCGGAGGAGGCATACGCGACCAGCTGTTTAACTCCTTTTATATTTTATTGATTACGATGCTGATTACAATCCCGCTCGGTGTGGGAGGCGGAGTGTTCATGGCTGAGTATGCGCCTAATAATAGAGTGACTGATTTCATCAGAACATTTATCGAGGTGCTTTCATCTCTCCAGTCTATTGTCATTGGGATGTTTGGATTATTGTTGTTTGTCATTTTAACAGGCTGGGTTTATTCGATCTTAGG
>NZ_JAWDHA010000296.1:0-427 GCF_034190895.1 Virgibacillus sp. M23
GTCATGGCAACGGTTATTCACCTGGTTGGTTCATAACAGCGACTGCCCGGGCTGCTGATTTCTCGGCAGTCTTTTTTTAGTTCGTCTCTGTTATATCTGATGTATCATATGGAGGATAGACAGAAAAGGTTCCAACTCTGTTTTGATATCTATATTGGATCGTTCCGTTTTGATCTGTACGCAGCACACGGATAGAATGTCTCTGTAATATCTGCAGAACTTCTTGATGAGGATGGTAATACCGATTGTTTTTCCCGGCTGAGATAATGGCCGTTTTCGGCTGAAGCTGTTTGATGAATTCTTCACCGGTAGAGCCTTTGCTCCCATGATGCCCCACCTTTAACACATCTGCTTTTATATTCGGAAACACGTTCATCACCTCTTGTTCCCCTTCTTTCTCCAGATCACCCGTCAAGATCCAGCTCAT
>NZ_JAWDHA010000297.1:0-427 GCF_034190895.1 Virgibacillus sp. M23
GATTTCAATATTGTCCACTGTCTGGTTCCGCAGTGATTCGAGACACGTTCTGATATATGTTTCTGTGTTATAAACAGCGACTAACAGACTAACCGCAGGTGTTTCCATAATGACCGGCTCCTCGTGCATAAATTACCGGGAAAAAATCGTTCTGTAAGGCAGAACCGATGAATCAACCGGCATAAGCAAATAACTGTAAAGAAAATAACAAACAACGATAGCAATATATATAAGAGCGTTCGATTTTTCATCAAATATCCTGACGAAATAAGGGACTAGGATCATTTGATACAGACCGAAATAAATATTGAATCTGGCAAAAATCACGTCCTTTGTGGCCAAAAGGCCGAACAAAAAACCTAGCAGGCACAAATTGACGACAATATCAATTTGCGGCCACAGACTCCGCAGTCGTTCTTTATAGCAA
>NZ_JAWDHA010000298.1:0-426 GCF_034190895.1 Virgibacillus sp. M23
ACGCCGTCAATCCTATCCGACATCCATATGGATAATTTGCTGAAGAATACAAGCAGCAGCAATGAAACAGCGGACGAAACAACGATTGTGATTTGTTTATAATGTATTTTCTTCGAATACAGATAGCCGCCAAATAGTGAGCAGATCAGCAGCAGCCAAGAGACAATGCTGAGAACGTGTAATGAACGTGCCGGGTATTGTATGAGGCCGCAGGCTGCCTGTAATAATACAATCACTCCGGCAATGCCGATCAACCAGCTTTTTTTGCGGTATGACACGTAACACATCATGATTCCTTGTAAGGTGAATATGATGTACAGCAAGCTCACATTTTCAGCTAATTCATCCGCTGCCAATACATTAAAATAAATCATAGAAATGAGAAAAAACGTATGTTTGATTTCGGCAAATTCTTTAATTTTCCAT
>NZ_JAWDHA010000299.1:0-426 GCF_034190895.1 Virgibacillus sp. M23
TGACCAGCTTTGAATTCAGGAATATGGCCAGAAGCAATGGGACAGGAATCAGCACGATCAGCGTCCAAAAGGTGTATTCCAGCGTATTCCAAAGGGCGGTATAGAACGTCGGGTTGTTTAGCGCTGTATAATTAGACAATCCGACAAACGACACCTCTCCCGGCAAAATTTTTTGAAAGCTCATGATGAAGACACTAATGATGGGTTATAGAAAAAATACGAGAAAGGATAAAACGAATGGCGCTGTAAACAGATAGGGCGCCGCTTTTTTCGAATAAAATAGATCTCGCCAGCCTGATTGTTTCGAAGCTGAAGGAACGGGATGAACCGTTCCCGTTTTCACAGGTTTCATGAGAACCTCCCCGCTTTCACTTTTTGAATGGGATTCTATTTCTGTTTCAGTTCACCTGCCGCTCTGTCCAAGGC
>NZ_JAWDHA010000300.1:0-424 GCF_034190895.1 Virgibacillus sp. M23
TTGCTTCAGTTGAGCCGGCACTTTTTCAAGGGCTTGTATCCATTCATCTTTTTGCTCCTTCGTTATGGATTCCCTCGGCTTGTATTCTCCGATTGGGTAGCTTAGGTTGTCTGTTGTCATGCATGTTCCCCCTTCTTTTCACTCTTCTCCTTTATTTTACAAGAAAAAGATTGTGTCTTGCGTCTTTTTCCCATACAATAAAAACGACACTAGTGTCATTTTTATTATTTAGGAGGATGAATCATGGAAAAACCGTTGTTTCGCACTCAAAAAGGGCTGATGACACTGTTAGCCTCACAAACCATTTCTTCACTTGGAGACTGGCTTCACATTTTGGCCGTGCTAACGTTAGCCGCTTTTCAGCTGGATGCTTCACCATTAGATATGTCGTTTTTAATGATGTCATTTGCTTTGCCTGTCATTG
>NZ_JAWDHA010000301.1:0-424 GCF_034190895.1 Virgibacillus sp. M23
CATGATAAATGATGTAGCAAATGATCATAAACGGTACACCGCAATACAGCGCGATACGCTGCTCCGGATCAAATGCGAGGCTGATAAGCACGACTGTATTTAATGTCAGGCCGATCAGCGGAAGCACCGGATACAGCGGTGTTTTGAATTTCAGATCTTCTGTCTTGCCGCCTTCGCGGATATATTTGCGTCTGAACATGATTTGGGAAAGCGAGATCGTAATCCAGCCGACCTGCGCGCTCATGCCCGCCAATGATAACAGCACCATATATACGGTTTCAGCCTGCGCAAACTTTGTCAGAAGTGATAGGCAAGCCACAGCCATCGTTACGATTAACGCATACATCGGTACACCGCGCTTATTTGTTTTGCCGAGCGCTTTAAAGGCCTGTCCTTCATTCGCCATCGCGTACAGGATACGTGT
>NZ_JAWDHA010000302.1:0-424 GCF_034190895.1 Virgibacillus sp. M23
GGCAGCACCACAGCAGTAAAAGCAACGAAGGCCGTCTATCAAAAAGGGCTCATTTATACTGCTCTGCTTGTTGCAGCTACGATCATCGTCAGCATTTTCATCTGGCTTTATATCGCGCGAAACATTGTAAAGCCTATCATTCGCATGAAGGAGTCTGCCAATCATATTGCCGAGGGAGACCTGTCGAACGACATGGAGGCGCTCAACTCAAAAGACGAGCTGGGCGACCTGAATGAAGCGCTGCAAAAAATGGTAGGGAATCTGAGAGATATTGTCGGATATTCTAAAGACATCTCAAGCCGGGTTCTTTCTTCTTCACAGGTGCTTGCTACCGCAACGAATGAAACAAGATCCGGCAGCAAACATATTACTGAAACGATGAACGAAATGGCTGAGGGCTCTGAACAGCAGGCCCAAGACGCTG
>NZ_JAWDHA010000303.1:0-424 GCF_034190895.1 Virgibacillus sp. M23
GATTATAATTGTCCAGCTGATCGGGTGGATATCTTTCCATTGCTTCATGAATTATATTCTCTCCTGTAGGTAAGATCTTTCTCTATCATATATGAAAAAATTCCCTTATCCAATAGATGATTCAAAATATTTCGTTATTGATACGTCGTATGTCTGTAGATTGTTTGGATGGCAATACATTATGTGTTTACGGCGTACATGGCTAAGTATTTAAATTGAGGGTGATTCCAGAAGGAAGATCATGATATATCCGATGAAAAGCAAAGCGATTGGTCAGGAGGGTGTCTGTTTGAAACAGTAAAGGAGTTTAAGACGCCGGGATGCCGGAGCATATCGGCAGCAAAGCCGGATATCAGATCAAGAAGTACGCGGAAAACCGTCATGCCGCATGACAGAAGAGCGCGAGCATCTCTTCGGTTGAATT
>NZ_JAWDHA010000304.1:0-424 GCF_034190895.1 Virgibacillus sp. M23
CACCTCGAACTGCGGCAGCACCCTGATCCCCGAGACTCCGAATCGTCCTTTGCGGGCAAACCGGGACAGTTCGGGATCATACTCTTTGAGTCCGACAAGCTGTTTCACATAGCTTTCCGGGAGAAAAAGATTGTCGTTAGCGGTGGAATGGTGGTAATACGTATCACCCTTCACAATCGTCCGCTTTTCATAAAGCTCGCTGTCATCCAGCACAAACCGTTTATTGCGTTCATCTCGAAAAAAATGCCGGTACGTCCAATTGGAGGTGCCGACGGGATTGGTGGTACAGATCATATGAAGCTTCAGCTCAGGATGGCGAAGACGTCCGATTAATTCCTTGAATCCCTCATACTTCACTTCAGAACATTCCTCAATCCAAATAAGCGAAATACTATTGATTGATTTCAGTTTGGCTGGCTTATCC
>NZ_JAWDHA010000305.1:0-423 GCF_034190895.1 Virgibacillus sp. M23
ATCCACTTTTTTGAGCGGGTTTTGCTAAAAAAGTTAGCTGAAGGACAAACCCCACGGAAAGGGAAGTGGGCAGCCGGAGTGGTGGTCAAGCAGTAGCTATTATTCCATAATAGCTACTAGAGGAAGCTTAAATCTGAGCATTTAGTGATAAGGACTGAGCGAATTTTGCTCAGTTTTTCTTATAAGTTAAGAAAGTATAAAATCAGTGCAATGACTGCGTTAAGCCAAGTAGTTATTTTGAAATGTTAGATGTATATTGGCAATGCTTCGACTAATTACTTCGCTTTCCGCGGGCGCGGCCTCAACTAACTTTGCAAAGAAGAACACGTTGCAAAGTGGATTTTCGGCTCGCGCTAATCCCACAGGAGTCTACGTAATTAGTCTCCGCTATGAGAAGGTGCAACAATTCTTGTCATAAGTAAT
>NZ_JAWDHA010000306.1:0-423 GCF_034190895.1 Virgibacillus sp. M23
TGATTATACTCCTCTGCCTGCTCTCTTGTGCGATCGGCACTGATGATAATGTCACCTAAAACCGGAGGCATCTCGGCGCCCACGATTTCGACCTCGCCTTCTCCATCTTCTTCAAGAGCAAATGAGATGACATCTGTCGGTGTATCCTTTCCCCGGTATTCTTTGTTAATCTGCTGTATGTCATCATTGGTAACGATCGTGACAGAAACCTCAGCCTGATCCTGAACGCCTTCACGCTCAGCAGCAAATTGAAGCAGATTTTCTACTTCTTTGAGCATCTCTTCTGAGACGCTTCCTGTTTCATCAACGATATCAATCAGTAAACTCATCTATTTCACCTTCTTAGTAGCCTCCGGATATTCAATCCGGGAGTGGAAAATTCCTTTTAATGTTGCACAGAGCGTTTTTGCGATTGTATCCAGC
>NZ_JAWDHA010000307.1:0-423 GCF_034190895.1 Virgibacillus sp. M23
AACAGGAGTGACCGGAGCAACCGGAGCAACTGGAGCGACCGGATCAACCGGAGCAACAGGATCAACCGGAGCAACTGGAGCCACTGGATCGACGGGATCAACAGGAGAAACCGGATCAACAGGAGTAACCGGAGCAACAGGAGCAACTGGTGCAACCGGATCAACCGGATCAACATGACCAACAGGATCAACTGGATCCACCGGACCAACAGGATCAACTGGATCCACCGGAGCAACAGGAGCAACCGGAGCGACAGGATCAACAGGATCAACAGGAGCAACCGGAGCAACAGGCCCAACAGGCCCAACCTCACAAGTTTTCTTTGACCAAACGGCAACACAGCTGCAATTATATCCTCCAGTGAATTCAGAAGTAAAAATACTCACATTTACTGTTACAATAACAATTGGTCAAATAGTACA
>NZ_JAWDHA010000308.1:0-422 GCF_034190895.1 Virgibacillus sp. M23
AAGGAAGCGGATTGGCTCGTGATCTCCCTTCACGAAACGCTTACGTACAAAGATTTAAATCAAGCCTTTCAAGCGGCTGCCGGCGGCGCTCGTATCATTGCTACAAACAAAGACCGTACTTTTCCAAACGAAGACGGAAATGCCATTGATGTGGCCGGAATGATTGGGGCGATAGAGGCTTCCGCTCAAGCGAAGACTGAACTTGTTGTCGGAAAGCCGTCTTGGCTGATGGCTGAGGCTGCCTGTACAGCAATGGGGCTGTCCGCACATGAATGCATGATTATAGGAGACAGCATTGAATCTGACATTGCAATGGGAAAGCTTTATGGCATGAAAAGCGCCTTAGTGCTTACTGGTTCTGCGAAACCGGGAGAACAGCGTTTGTATACGCCGGATTATGTGCTGGAGTCCATAGAGGATGT
>NZ_JAWDHA010000309.1:0-422 GCF_034190895.1 Virgibacillus sp. M23
CGCGTCGGCCCATCCCTTTTCCTTCACTTCCGATGACTAAAGCCAAAGGCATATTGCCGTCCAGATTGCGGTAATCCTCACGCGCGGACGCGTCCGTTCCGACAACCCAGATTCCCCGTTCTTTCATCTCTTCTAACGTCCGTGCCAAATTGGTGACTCTCGCTACAGGAATGTGTTCAATTGCCCCTGTTGAAGCTATTGCCACTGTTGTTGTCAGCCCGACAGCTCTCCGTTTTGGAATGACGATGCCATGAGCGCCGACCGCATCTGCTGTCCTCATAATGGAACCAAGATTATGAGGGTCTTCAAGCTCGTCCAGAATGAGGAAGAAAGGCTGTTCATTTCTTTCTTCGGCCGCTTTATATAAATCGTCCAGTTCTGCATATTCATACGCTGCAACCTGTGCCACTACGCCTTGATGC
>NZ_JAWDHA010000310.1:0-422 GCF_034190895.1 Virgibacillus sp. M23
ATGCAAAAGTAAATCGTTTTGGCTTTATTGAAACGCCATACCGCCGCGTTGACCCTGAAACAGGGAAGGTAACGGGCAGAATCGATTACTTAACTGCTGATGAAGAGGATAACTATGTTGTCGCTCAAGCGAACGCTCGTCTTGATGACGAAGGCGCCTTTATTGATGACAGCATCGTAGCACGTTTCCGCGGGGAGACCACCGTTGTTTCCAGAAACCGTGTAGACTACATGGATGTATCGCCTAAGCAGGTTGTATCTGCTGCGACAGCATGTATCCCGTTCTTAGAAAACGATGACTCCAACCGTGCCCTCATGGGAGCGAACATGCAGCGTCAGGCTGTGCCTTTGATGCAGCCGGAAGCGCCATTCGTTGGAACTGGTCTGGAATACGTATCAGGAAAAGACTCTGGTGCCGCTGTT
>NZ_JAWDHA010000311.1:0-422 GCF_034190895.1 Virgibacillus sp. M23
CTTATAAACAATTATATCCTTTCGGGTAAATGATGTTTATACATCTCGATAGCATCTTTATTTTCTTTTAAAACTGCAATTGTTTTTGGATGTGGTCTTATATAAATCAAAGGATAGTCGATTTCATCAAATTCTTGTCGAATTGGGAATGCTAATCTCTCTTTATCAAGTGAAAATTGAGCGTCAATTCCTATTTTATTACCGCGATAATCTAATCGAATACATTTTTTAAGTGAATGAAAAAATACAGCATTTAATGCGTGAATACAATATCCCTTATCTGGCGTATTAAACAACATTAAACGCTGATAACAAAAGCCTGTCGGTATTCCTTCTGATCGCAATAGGGCAGCTAATAGGTTTGACTTTGCATAGCAAATTCCCTCTTTAAAGGTTAATACTTCTGAAGCATTACAAGTTAC
>NZ_JAWDHA010000312.1:0-422 GCF_034190895.1 Virgibacillus sp. M23
TTTTAATTGACCTTGAACGTCTTTTCCACGTTTTTTGGCTTCTGTAATGACTCCGGCAGCCATGATATCATCACTGGCAAAAAGGCCGTCAACTGCAGGCTGTTCATCGAATAGTTTTGAAATGATGTTCTGGTAGTCTTCATGAAATGACACTTCATATGTAATAGGCTGTCTTCCGTGCTCACGCATCACATCTTCATATGCTTTTCTCCTGAGATTTGCAGGCGTTTCAAGTTCAATCGGCCCATTGATGAGAACGATATGCTGACAGTCCTTTTCTATCAGTAGTTCTGCTGCCTTTTTGCCTCCATCAAAGTTGTCTGAGCCGACAACAGGGACTGTTTCTGATAAGTAATGGTCAATCGCGACAATCGGAAGATTTTGCTGGTGATAATTGAGTATTCCCCGGTTGTAAGTGACGG
>NZ_JAWDHA010000313.1:0-421 GCF_034190895.1 Virgibacillus sp. M23
GATAAAATCGCGAGACCCAGTCCTTCTTTGACCATACTGATCGAGGTGTTCATGTTATAGACTGTGAAAGCGGCGTTCAGCGTAGCGCCCGCTTGCCTGAACATATCGTGAAAAGGTGATTCATAGCCGCCGTCGCAGACGATCATCGGTTCATCATCGAGATCTTTCAGCGTAATGGCTGAACGGCTGCAAAGCGGGTGATCATCCCTGAGCACGACTGCCATTTTGTCTTTTTTCAAATGAATGTACTCCATCTCCTCTGTTGGATACAGAAGATTGCCAACATCTTTCATACGAGTGTGAAGACACTCCTTGAGTTCATTTACAGTTCCCTCTTGCAGAACAAGCTCCAGTTTCGGATATTTTTTTTTAAATTCACTGATCAGCTTGGGCATAAACTAAGCCGAGGCAGTTGAGAATG
>NZ_JAWDHA010000314.1:0-421 GCF_034190895.1 Virgibacillus sp. M23
GCTTTTCTGGTTTCCCTTTATACCAGAAAAGATGGAAGAAAACCGTTCCGATAAACAGAGATAAGGCTGTATACAGAATCGCGCGATCTGCGGCTGTTCCCGGATTCAGCGCTGAAACGGATGCTTTTTGGCTGCTGAATCCGCCATCCGCTTTCCCGATACTGAACGGAATGACGCCGGAAACCGGATGCCCGTCCGCGGATACCGCATTCCATTCCGCTCTGTACACATCATGAGGCAGATTCTTTTTTAGCTTCACTGTCATGATGTGATTGTTGTCTTTTTTGATTTCCGTCTTGTCCATATCCACACGGTCGCCGTTTGAATTATAGACTTTAATGTAATGAAACCCTTCTTCAACAGGTTCATTAAATTCAATCTCCACCTGTGCAGGCGCGGTTTTTAATTCGCTGTTTTCCCC
>NZ_JAWDHA010000315.1:0-421 GCF_034190895.1 Virgibacillus sp. M23
AATATCAGGCCATGCCACGAGTCCGCCGACTGAGCATGTATTAATGATGTTGCCCTTGCCGGAAGCCAGCATATGCTTGAGTGCGTGTTTGCTCATTAAAAAAGTGCCGGTCAAATTGACTTGCAGCACCTTGTTCCAATCGCTGAGCTCCATCTCGTGAATGGGCGCCACGATTTCGATGCCTGCATTATTAATCAATACATCAAGCACGCCAAATGTATCGACCGCAGATTCAACAGCGTGCTTACAGGCAGCTTCGTCTGTAATGTCCGTTTGCACAAAGTGCAGCCTGTCATTATTTTCTTTCCGGACCATTGCTTCTCCCTGCTTCTCGTCAATATCCGCCACAACCACATTGGCCTGCTGGTTCAAAAAAGCCTGAACCGCCGCATAACCAATCCCTGATGCGCCTCCTGTTATG
>NZ_JAWDHA010000316.1:0-420 GCF_034190895.1 Virgibacillus sp. M23
GGGACCTGACTAGTTCCGTAATGTACTTGCAGAGAAAGAAATTCATACCCAATCTTGCGATCTGTTACTTTTTCTTCTAAAATAAGAGAAACAAGATCCTCATCAGTGATTTATTTTTTCTTCTCAGTCAACTCTTTAAACATCGTAAAGAATTTATTAATCTCATCACTGTCAAATTGGAACCCTAAAGCAGTCAACCGGTCTTTAAATGCGTGGCGTCCAGAATGTTTACCTAGGACAAGCGCATCTGCGGTTACACCGACAAGCTCCGGCGAAATAATTTCATAAGTTGATTTCTCTTTTAAAAAGCCGTCCTGATGGATGCCTGATTCATGAGCAAATGCATTATCGCCCACAACTGCTTTATTGCGCGGGACAGCCATGCCGGTCAGCTTGCTTACTAAATCGCTTGTTCTCTTA
>NZ_JAWDHA010000317.1:0-420 GCF_034190895.1 Virgibacillus sp. M23
CGGGAAGACCGGTTGGCCGCGTTTTTCTCCCGCTATTCGATTGCTGTCGGTTCAACAGGAAACCTGGGTTTAAGCATCGGCATCATTGGCGCGGCACTCGGGTTTCGCGTGACAGGGCATATGTCGGCCGATGCTAAGCAGTGGAAAAAGGATCTCCTCCGCCAAAAGGGTGTCACTGTTATGGAGTACGAAACAGATTACAGTGAAGCGGTGAACGAAGGGAGACGGCAGGCGGAACAAGATCCATTCTGTTATTTTATTGATGATGAACATTCTCGTCAGCTGTTCTTAGGATATGCTGTTGCTGCAAGCCGATTAAAAACACAGCTTGACAATATGAATATACAGCCAAGTCTCGAAACGCCCTTGTTTGTGTATCTGCCGTGCGGAGTCGGCGGAGGACCGGGCGGTGTAGCCTTT
>NZ_JAWDHA010000318.1:0-419 GCF_034190895.1 Virgibacillus sp. M23
TTCTATGACCGTGGAGGATTTGGCGATGAAGCATTTGGGTGCTGACATCACGAAGCGCGATTTCTGGGAGAATGCTATCAAGCTGGCTGTGCGTGACGCCGAAACCTTTTTGCAAATGACCGAATCTTAAAGAAAAAGCCGTGGCGTTAAATGCCACGGCTTTTTCAATTCTTCTCTGAATGAGGATTTCATTCTCTGGATATACCTAAAACAAATGGAATCCTACAGGGGGGAAACATATGCATTTGATCAGAGCAGCCGGGGCTGTATGTCTCGCAGTGGTTCTGATTGCAGGCTGCCGTCTTCATGAAGATCAGCAGCAGGCAGAAGGAGAAAATACAGCCGTCACCCAGCTGAAGTCCGTTCCCTACAGCAATTTTTCGCTTCGTGTAAGCTACGGGGATGGTGAGCATAATCGT
>NZ_JAWDHA010000319.1:0-419 GCF_034190895.1 Virgibacillus sp. M23
ATACATGAGCTGATTCAGCTTGCAGATGTATCTGTCGCATCCAGCATGAGAGAGGGCCTTGGCATGAATGTGCTTGAGGGAATGGCGGCAGAAAAACCGGCGATCGCCACAGATAACCGCGGGCATCGGGAAATCATCCGCGACGGAGAAAACGGTTTTCTGGTCAAAATCGGTGACAGTGCTGCTTTTGCCCGCCGGATTGAACAGCTTTACCATAAGCCGGAACTCTGCCGAAAGCTGGGACAGGAAGGCCGAAAAACAGCCTTGCGCTTTTCGGAGGCGCGAACGGTGGAAGAAATGGCAGATATTTATTCCGCGTACATGGATATGGATACAAAGGAGAAAAGCGTATGAACTCAGGACCGAAAGTTTCTGTCATTATGGGCATTTATAATTGCGAGCGCACGTTGGCAGAGAGC
>NZ_JAWDHA010000320.1:0-419 GCF_034190895.1 Virgibacillus sp. M23
GATGGGCAGGAGTAATAATGACTCCTTCCGCCCCAGCTTCAGACACGGGACCGCTCCACAAAGTGCCGTCACAATCGATGGCGGCCGCTTTAAATGGCGGTTTGAGCCATGCCGTCAACTCACGCGCCACCCGTGTTCCCATCGCCGCGTAAAATTCTTCAGTAAACGGTATTCTTGCCGCTCTTTCACTGTGCGGGTCAAATATGGCAGCAAGCTGGTATGTTTGATGCAGCTGGCGAAGATCAATCAAATGTACATCCGTTTCTTTAGCAAGCTGCGCGATCCAATTCTGCTGGCATTGCACAAGGATGTACCGGAGCTCCTGCTCTTTCACATTTTCCAGCGGCAGCAATCCAATGAAATAAGGCACTTCCTTTTTCTTCTGTTTCATGATGGCGAGCAGTTCATCTGAATTATCT
>NZ_JAWDHA010000321.1:0-418 GCF_034190895.1 Virgibacillus sp. M23
TCCTCACTCACCTCTTGTGCAGCTGGTTCAGCCTGTTTCTCTTCTTTCACGCTTTCCTTGCTTTCTGCTTTCTCTGTAGGAGCAGGGGCAGAACTTTCACCCGCGCCTTCTGAAATCGTACCGATAATTTCTCCGACCTGGACGGTATCACCCGAATCTTTCAATACCTCTTGAAGTACACCCGATTCTTCTGCTGTCAATTCAACATTCACTTTATCCGTTTCTAGTTCAAGCAGATATTCACCCTGTTCTACATAGTCACCAGGCTGCTTTAACCATTGGGCTATTGTTCCTTCTGAGATTGATTCTGCTAATTCAGGTACCTTAATTTCCGCCATTTTTTCATTTCCCCCTTAGTTTTTGCGAGTCAAGCTATCAGATACAATACGTTCCTGTTCTTTTTTATGAACTGTCGGAT
>NZ_JAWDHA010000322.1:0-418 GCF_034190895.1 Virgibacillus sp. M23
TATTTACATTGCTCTCGATACACATCCTGTTTTATCAAGGATCTATATTAGACTTGAGCTGGATCAGCTCTTTTTTGCAGGATGTCTATCTGAATATCACGCTGATTCAATCAGGGCAATGGAATGACATGATTCCTTCTTTTCGGACCCTGCTGTTTTTTGTGCTGCTGTGGCTGCTGGTCTATCTCCTGCATTATTGGGTGATTGACCAGAGAAGAATTTTGTTTGTCTTTATGATGACAGTAGCGTATATTACGATTCTTGATACCTTTACGCCATATGATGCCACTTTTGCCGTCCTCCGTATCGTGCTGATCGGCTTCTTTATGCTGGGCCTTTTATACTTAGAACGCATTAAGCTAATGGAAAGAATCACACTGCCAAAAACATCTGTCCTGAAGTGGTTTCTTCCTTTATC
>NZ_JAWDHA010000323.1:0-417 GCF_034190895.1 Virgibacillus sp. M23
CGTATAAGGCTAATGATTTTTACAGAGTCAGAAGAATTCAATGTCATTTCGTCATATCAGGAAACTACATAGACTACAGAAATTATGAAAAAGCGCTTGAGCATTTGGATGACGCATACCGTCTTGCTTTATTGGAGGGACAGCCCCGTTTGATCGGATCAGCCCTTTATAATATCGGGAATTGCTATGATGACAAGGGGGAGCTGGATCAAGCCGCCGAATACTTTGAAAAAGCGCTTCCTGTCTTCGAGGATTATCAGCTGGAACAGCTTCCAAAAACGCTCTTCAGCCTGACCCGCGTTCTTTTCAAAAAACAAGATGCCGAGGCTGCCATGCACTACTATGAAAAGGGAATTGCCATCGCGAAAAAGCGTAACGACTTCTTCAGTCTGGCAAAATATAAATTTCTGCAGGACT
>NZ_JAWDHA010000324.1:0-417 GCF_034190895.1 Virgibacillus sp. M23
CGTCAAAGCTGCGGCAAACGCGCCAAGCATGGCGTAGCTGACTGCAACGGTGGCATTTCCGCCGAGACCGTCTGTGAAAGCTTTAACCGTTTCGCCAAGACCGAGTCCGCCTGTTAACCCGCCGGCTAAGGCGCCTATAATTAATGCGATAACAATATTGACACGCAGCAGGCTTAATACAAGCATAAGCAGGACTGCGATGACGACTGCATTCATGATACCCCTCCAAAAATCCTTTAGTTTGCTAATGTAGTAGATAAATAAAGTACGAACGTATCGTATCATAAACGATCCACTTTAGTCAACTAAAGATTTTGGAAGAAAAAATCCCCGCCGCAAGATGCAGAAGGGATGCAACATTATTCGCTTTTCTCTTCTTCCAATGCAAATCGCTCCGCAAGTGTAGCCAATGTTCAT
>NZ_JAWDHA010000325.1:0-415 GCF_034190895.1 Virgibacillus sp. M23
AAGATAACAAAACGACAAGATTATGCACAAAGAAATACTCATTGTTTTTTTAGCTAGAAATGAAATCGCTTCAAAGGAGGACGGAATGCTAATAAGAAGGGAAGGTTATAAGGTTATTGGATAAAAACATGAAGAACTTTTTTCTGAAGCCTGTGACGAAATGTGAGGAAGACAGCAGCCATGGAATAGGTTTTTGAAATACGCATTGATCGATTTTGAAAAAGACTGGGGGAAACAGTATGAATAAACAAGGCAATCAAATGTCATTTTTACGCACGATTATTTTAGTCTCTACTTTCGGCGGGCTTCTTTTTGGCTATGATACCGGTGTGCTCAATGGAGCTTTGCCGTATATGGGAGAGCCGGATCAGCTTAATCTCAATGCCTTCACAGAGGGCCTTGTCACCAGTTCACT
>NZ_JAWDHA010000326.1:0-415 GCF_034190895.1 Virgibacillus sp. M23
GAGGAAAGTTTGCGCAATCATAAACAAGTTACCGACTACCCAATAAAGAGAAAGAGCCGCCGGGAAGTTGATCGCAAATACGATAATCATAATTGGCATAATCCAAAGCATCATCGCCATTTGCGGATTTTGCTGCGCATTGCCCGCCATCATCAGTTTTTGCTGAACAAATGTGGCGACACCGGCAACGATAGGAAGAATATAGAAAGGATCCTTTTCTCCTAAGTCAAACCATAAGAAGCTATGCTCTGAAATCGCCTGTGTTCTCATGATCGCATGATAGAATCCAATTAAAATCGGCATCTGGATCAAAATCGGGAAACATCCCGCCAATGGATTAAAACCATGCTTTTGGAATAAAGCCATTGTTTCCTGCTGAAGCTTTTTCTGTGTTTTTTTATCCTTTTAGATGTAT
>NZ_JAWDHA010000327.1:0-415 GCF_034190895.1 Virgibacillus sp. M23
TTCTTCCCGATTGCAACGCTTGACTCATCGATTGTCAAAACAAAAGTGTTCTCGTTTAAGGCAATGGAGAGCGGAGATCATTACTCCCAAACACAGTATTTGCGGCCTGATGCCAGCCTTTATTACGCGCAAGACAGCTATGACAAACAGATGAAACAGCTGTTTAATAAGTATTCCAGCAAAAAAGAGATTTCTCTGAACGATGATGATTTCCTAAAAGGAATGGAAACCATCTATAACTATCCGGGTGAATTTCTCGGACGGACGATTGAATTTCATGGATTTGCGTACAAAGGAAACGCCATTAACAAAAATCAGCTGTTCGTGTTGAGGTTTGGCGTCATTCACTGTATCGCTGATTCCGGCGTGTACGGGATGCTTGTGGAGTTTCCGAAGGACATGAACATCAAGGATG
>NZ_JAWDHA010000328.1:0-414 GCF_034190895.1 Virgibacillus sp. M23
TTGATGTATGAAACGATATCGCTAAAATCTGTCGCACTATAAAGATTTCTTTTCACACATTCTTTTAGTGCTGCTGATAAGATTGCCCCATTGTTCTCCTTTGTCTGCTTTGAAATAATCTGCAGCTGATCTCTAATATACCGAGGGTAGTTTTGCCGGATGATATTGAGATAGTCGTATGCGGAATCTACCTCTTCAAACCGTTTCGCAACCGTATCCATAAATGAATGGATGCCTTTTGTCCGATCGCGCGAATGGCTTCTATCCTTCACTAATTGGCCTTTTCCTTCAGGAATAGTGTGTTTTGCAATCAATTCTCCTGTATCGGTAATATAGATGAATAGTTGTTTGTCTTCCGTTTCCTTGATACCGACGGTATCATATTTATGGAATGTTCCTAGTGGAAGAGAATAC
>NZ_JAWDHA010000329.1:0-414 GCF_034190895.1 Virgibacillus sp. M23
TCTCAGTCCGCTGTGCCCGATCAAGCTTAATCTTAAAGGGGTTATGACATGAGTATTTTTAATGGAATCAAAGAAGAGCAGATGGACATTTTGCGGGAAGTCGGCAATATAGGCGCCGGCCACTCCGCCTCTGCAATGGCCCAGCTGTTAAATAGAAAGATAGATATGGAGGTCCCATTTGCAAAGCTGCTGTCTTTTGATGAGCTTGTCGATTTTTTCGGCGGTGCTGATGTCCCGGTTGCCAGCATCTTTTTAAGAATGGAAGGCGATTTAACGGGTTCGATGTTCTTTATAATGCCTTTTTTTCAGGCGGAGCAATTTATCAGAGAGCTGATTGGAAACCCCGATTTTGTTATAGAGGACTTAGGTGAAGATCATATGAGCTCATCCGCTTTGCATGAACTGGGCCATAGT
>NZ_JAWDHA010000330.1:0-413 GCF_034190895.1 Virgibacillus sp. M23
ATCGATATCTCCAAGGAAATCCGAATTATCAAAGTTGCCAGCCGATGTTTTTGTACCGATCAAGTCGTAAGCAGCTTTATATGTTCTTGTTTCATTGTCGCCACTATACTTATCTCTATTTTTATATACATCTGCAGCCACAGTAAATAAATCACCACCCCACCCTGCTAAATCTTGCTGTGTAGTTCCAACTAACGGAAGATTCGCATACAATAGAGCAGATAATGTAGCCATAAGATGAGGAAAATCAATAACTTCAGTTTTTGAAACGGGATCAGTTGCATAGACAAAACTATTTTCTCCTACAGCACTAATAACATATTCCTCAATCCCTTTATCAAATTGTCCAGAAGTTAATGTCCATATTATTGATTCATATCTTTTGCGACGAGAATAGTTGGTTGTAAGCTTAT
>NZ_JAWDHA010000331.1:0-413 GCF_034190895.1 Virgibacillus sp. M23
CTTTAACGGCAAAAGAAAGAACGGACTTTACTCGTTCATCTCTTCGGAATATCCGTACTTCAGGACATGTTCCAGGTATCATATATGGGAAGGATACTGGCAACAAACCAGTGTCATTAGACAGTGTGGAGCTGATCAAAACGCTGAGGGACGAAGGCAAAAATGCAGTCATTACGCTTGAGGTCAGCGGAGAGAAACACTCTGTCATGGTGACAGACCTGCAAACGGACCCGCTGAAAAATGAAATCACTCATGCTGATTTTCAAGTAGTCATTATGAGTGAGGACATTGAAGTGGAAGTTCCGATTCATCTGACCGGAGAAGCCATTGGTGTGAAAAACGGAGGCGTATTGCAGCAGCAGCTATATGCAGTTACTGTAATGGCTAAGCCAAAAGCAATTCGGCAAACGATT
>NZ_JAWDHA010000332.1:0-412 GCF_034190895.1 Virgibacillus sp. M23
TGTAGCGATCATGCCGACAAACCCGAAATACATTGTCATCAGCACTCCGACGATGAGAACCGCCGCGGTGTAATCCAGTCCAAGAAGCAGTTTGATCAGCGCGCCCGCCCCCACGAGCTGGGCAATCATATAAAAAGTAGAGATGGCAATGGTATTGAGCGCCGCAACTCCGCGGATTTTCTTTTCTTTAAATCGAGCGGCTATCATGTCTGCCATTGTATACTTTCCAAGATTCCGAAGCGGTTCCGCCACGATATACAAGACAACGAGATAAGCCACAAGAAAACCGATGCTGTAAAAGAAACCATCAAATCCATATAACGCAATCATTCCGGCAATCCCAAGAAACGAGGCGGCAGACATGTAGTCACCCGCAATTGCCAGTCCATTCTGAACACCGGTGAGCCCGCCG
>NZ_JAWDHA010000333.1:0-412 GCF_034190895.1 Virgibacillus sp. M23
AGGATTCAAAAAGGGATATTCTTTTCCTAAGTCATTAACTAGTCTAAACAGTGATATATTAACTTCTGAAATATCCAAACCCAACACCATCCAATCTCTTTTTAGAACATAATAAAAGAAAATTAGATGACCTGCCATCGAATCAAATTACATTATTTGAGATTACAGTTACATTTTTGTAAGATTGGTGTCACATCATTTATGTAAAAAGGGNACCCAAAATCAATTGGAATCCCCTTATAATTTTTAGTTACCTGCCTCTTTAGTTAAAATAGAAAAATACCCTTAGACAAAAATTGTCTAAGGGAAAAAGCATCGCAACATTTTTATAAACGTCGTAACTTTATTTTAAAGCTACAAAAACAACCAAAGGGGTTAAACATTTTACTCCACAGTAACACTCTTCGCAAGG
>NZ_JAWDHA010000334.1:0-412 GCF_034190895.1 Virgibacillus sp. M23
ATGTATGACAGGCAGCCTTTACCGATTCGAACAAACTGATACATCTCACCGCCATCTTTTAAATCCCCGACTTTTACCGGCTCTAAATGTTCGCTCCATGCTTTCATTCCACCCTTAAGATAGGATACAGAATGACCTGCTTCAGAAAGCATTTCGGATACCATGACGGATGAAACTTCTTTTGCACAAACGACCAGCACTTCTTTATAAGAANGAATTTTCTCCAAGATATCTTCTACGCCATCTAAAAGATCGAAATACGGTACATTTAAATAGTCAAAACAATGTCCTTCGATCTTCCAATCGTTAAAGTCTTTTTCATTACGCACATCCAGAATAAATAAAGATTCTTTGTTAAAGATTTTTTGTGTGACTTCTTTTGCGGTAAGTGCTTGAACGGTCATGTTTACAT
>NZ_JAWDHA010000335.1:0-411 GCF_034190895.1 Virgibacillus sp. M23
ATCCTTTAGGTCTGGTAGCAATAGCGGAGAGGTCACACCTGTTCCCATGCCGAACACAGAAGTTAAGCTCTCCAGCGCCGATGGTAGTTGGGGCTTTGCCCCTGCAAGAGTAGGACGCCGCCAGGCAACGATAAAAAAAGAGGTATTTTTATACCTCTTTTTTTTTATAAGTTAAGAAAGTATAAAATCAGTGCAATGACTGTGTTAAGCCAAGTAGTTATTTTGAAATGTTTGATGTATATTGGCAATGCTCCGACTAATTACTTCGCTTTCCGCGGGCACGGCCCATAGCCGTCAAGCTAAGAAAAAAGTAGTATGGTGCAATAAAAATATAAACATATTTTTCCAGTCTAGTCCGTATTCTCTTATGGGTACTTGTTTTCTTTTTTACACTTTTACTTACGCGGCACG
>NZ_JAWDHA010000336.1:0-411 GCF_034190895.1 Virgibacillus sp. M23
CGGCTTAATCACACACAAATACTACATGACATGTCGGGGAGGGCATTACCATGCCGGTAATCATCGTTGCACTTGGGATCTTCGCATTACTATTTTTGATTATGGGCTTAAAACTAAACACATTTAGTTCCCTGCTGGTCGTATCGTTCGGCGTGGCACTGGCACTCGGGATGCCGTTCGATAAAGTTGTCAGCTCCATCGAACAAGGAATAGGGGGGACTCTTGGCCACATCGCGTTCATCTTCGGACTCGGTGCGATGCTGGGCAAGCTGATCGCGGATTCAGGAGGCGCACAGCGCATTGCGATGACGCTCGTTAACAAATTCGGTGAGAAAAATATTCAATGGGCCGTTGTCATTGCCTCATTCATTATTGGGATTGCGTTATTTTTTGAAGTAGGACTCGTTCTAT
>NZ_JAWDHA010000337.1:0-411 GCF_034190895.1 Virgibacillus sp. M23
TCAGCGGGTGTTAGGATGTACTCCACAAAAAAAATTTCTTTTTTGATCATCTGGTCATAAATTGCCCTGTTAATCATCGCAGCGACTGTAAAGGTGTCATAGCTCGTGGATAAAATCGGCAGTTCAAGCTCATCTGCCAGCTGTACAATGCTTTCATCCGTGTTAAAGCCCCCAGTCACCAATACGGCCGCGCCCGCTTCAAGCGCCTGCCTGTGTGCATTGATTCTGTTTCCGACAATCAAAAGATTCCCCGCTGCGGTATAACGCATCATCGCGTCCAGTTCCATCGCGCCGATGACGAATTTATTCAATGTCTTATGGAGCCCCGCCCGGCCTCCGAGCACTTGTCCGTCTATAACATATACAACCTCTGCATATGTAAGCTTTTCAATGTTCTCTTTTTTCTTTTGT
>NZ_JAWDHA010000338.1:0-411 GCF_034190895.1 Virgibacillus sp. M23
TCTTCTCAAGCTGACGACGTTAATATTGCCGCCCAATATATTTAATCCTTCATAAAGGATTTCACCTTCAGCTCTTGCAGAAGGAATTAAATCATTCATTCGGTTAATATTTCTCAAAAAAGTAGATTTTCCGCATCCCGACGGCCCAATTAAAGCAGTCACCGCATTCTTTTCAATATCCATGTTCACATGATGAACCGCTTGTTTATTTCCGTAAAAAATAGACAGGTCTTTGACCTCGAGCACGTGGTTCTGCTTCGGAACAATAACAGCTCGCTCAGGTTTTTCTTTTAACATTTGTTCAGACATGTTTTTCGCCTCTTTCCGTACTAATTTGCCGTAAGCTTTTTGTAGATTATAGTGCCAAGCCATCTCTCTGCGAGATTAAACACAAGAACAGAAATAACCAGC
>NZ_JAWDHA010000339.1:0-411 GCF_034190895.1 Virgibacillus sp. M23
GAAAAAATATGAATGCTGTAGGATTGGTGGTTGAATATAATCCCTTTCATAACGGTCACCTTTATCATGCCCAAACAGCAAAGCGGCAAACCGGATGCGACACGGCTGTCGCGGTGATGAGCGGGCATTTTTTACAGCGTGGGGAACCGGCTGTTGTGTCAAAATGGGCCCGAACAAAAATGGCGCTGCAAAGCGGAGTTGATCTTGTTATTGAGCTGCCTTATCTTTATGCCGTGCAAAAAGCGGACATTTTTGCACGCGGCAGTGTTTCCATCCTAAACGAAATTGAATGTGAGGCGCTGTTTTTCGGGAGTGAGAATGGGGATATCAAGCCGTTTTTAGAAACAGCACAGCTTATTAATGAGCATAAACATACATTTGATGACCGAATTAAAGAAGAACTTAAAACGG
>NZ_JAWDHA010000340.1:0-410 GCF_034190895.1 Virgibacillus sp. M23
GATTTAAAAGGAACGCTTGAACTCGTTGCGAAAAAAATGTTCGGGCAAGACCGCGAAATCAGACTCCGCCCAAGCTTCTTCCCGTTTACTGAGCCTTCAGAAGAAGTGGATGTGACATGCTTTAAATGCGGTGGGAACGGCTGCTCAGTATTTAAAGGAACAGGCTGTATCGAAATCCTCGGCGCCGGCATGGTTCACCCGAATGTGCTTAAAATGGCTGGCTTTGATCCGAATGAATATCAGGGCTTTGCATTCGGAATGGGTGTTGAGCGTATCGCGATGCTGAAATACGGCATTGATGATATCCGCCACTTCTATACAAACGATGTCAGATTTATTTCGCAGTTTAAACAGGCGTAAGAGGAGGATGCAAGGATGTTTGTTTCTTATAAATGGTTAGAGGATTATGT
>NZ_JAWDHA010000341.1:0-408 GCF_034190895.1 Virgibacillus sp. M23
CCTCCGCGGAAGCCTGAAATGCTCCCCCAAATGACGCCGATCAGCAAATCAAGAACAGCGGCTGCGACACCGATAAAGATTGAGATTCGCGCTCCTACCCATGTACGGACGAAAATGTCCCGTCCAAGATCATCTGTGCCGAACCAGTGATCTTTTGAAGGCGGCTTATCCGCATTTAAGAGATTAGTAGTTGAATAATCATACCTTGAGAACATCGGCGCAAAAATGGCCATAAGGATAATGAGCACGATAATGATAAGCCCGACCATTGCAAGCTTATTGCTGCGGAAGCGAAGCATCGCATCTTTCCAGAGGGAAAGGCTCTTTTTACTTATTTTTTCTGCATCGCCGGCATTCGCTGCGGCTGGTTCAAACATGTTTTTCGGAATGTTCTGCATGGCCTAGGCT
>NZ_JAWDHA010000342.1:0-408 GCF_034190895.1 Virgibacillus sp. M23
TTCCGGTCTTTACGCTCGGCGCACTGATCTTTGCGATGATTTGGGCTCAGCTCGCGTGGACGAGATTTTGGGGCTGGGACCCTAAGGAAGTATGGGCGCTGATCACGTTTTTGTTTTATGCCGCTTACTTGCATTTAAGACTGTCAAGAGGCTGGCACGGTGAGAAGTCAGCATGGCTGGCCGTAATCGGTTTTGCTATTATTATGTTTAATTTAATATTCGTAAATCTAGTGCTTGCCGGACTTCATTCTTATGCATAGTCCTTTGAAAGCGACACAGTTCTCAAACTTTCTCACGATTTGATAAAATGAAAGTAACAGAAGGAAAGCAGGGGGAAAACATGGACCAAACGAACGAAACAAAAATATTAGTAGTTGATGACGAAGCCAGAATTCGCCGCCTTTTAAG
>NZ_JAWDHA010000343.1:0-408 GCF_034190895.1 Virgibacillus sp. M23
TCGAGATGTTTTTAGCATTTTGTTTTAGCATCTCGTTTGTCCGGCGGTCAAGCTCGCTCATATAATCAGTCACAAGCTTTTGGCGTTTCACAGTAACAGCCTGAATTATGCCGTTTTTGAAAATCGGAATGGTAATGATAAACGCGGAATTGATTTTCCCGATCAGCTTTGCGTTTCCGCGCTGCAGGAGACGGATTTGTGGTGCGGTTTGAAGAGCCACCATCCGTGCCATATCCAGATCATACACCCGTTCCTCAAGCTCCTGAATACCGTTGCGCAACGTATCAAGCTGCATTTGCGCCAGCTGGTTTCCGCTTGCCGCTTTTTCCTCATATGAAGGAAGGATCGACTGCATCTCTTCCAGTTTCATCTGCCCGGCAACGACGTATTTTTCAAGCTCCATATAGT
>NZ_JAWDHA010000344.1:0-407 GCF_034190895.1 Virgibacillus sp. M23
ACATCACTATCGTGTGTAATATCAGCTGCCGTTACAGTTCCTTCACCCTGTACATCAATTTCTAGCGTCTTCTCTTCATCAGAGTATATTTTCAATGCAAGCTTTTTAATGTGTAAGATAATCGTTGTAACTTCTTCCACAACGCCTTCAATTGTCGAGAATTCGTGCAGTACACCATCTATCTGGATTGATGTTACAGCGGCACCAGGGAGTGAGGATAAGAGGATACGACGTAAGGAGTTACCCAGAGTTGTACCATATCCACGCTCAAGTGGCTCTACGACAAACTTACCAAATTTGGCATCGTCGCTGATTTCAACCGTTTCGATTTTTGGTTTTTCAATCTCGATCATTACTTAAAACCCTCCTTCAAAACGTCGAAACCTCGAATAGAATCATATGAGATT
>NZ_JAWDHA010000345.1:0-406 GCF_034190895.1 Virgibacillus sp. M23
GAATGGTCAATACACACGCCATCGCCATTTTGATCAATACAGCGGCTTACATGCCGTTAACCGTATTCTTGTATTCGGGCTTTATCCGATCGACCATTCCAAAAGAGCTTGAAGAAGCCGCAAGAATTGACGGCGCAGGGATGCTGAAAATCTTTTTTACGATTGTGTTTCCTCTGCTGAAGCCGATCACTGCAACCATCTGTATTATTTCTTGTGTTTTTATATGGAACGACTATCAATTTGCCATTTTCTTTTTACAAGATCAAAAGGTTCAGACATTAACAGTAGCCATGGCAGGTTTTTTCGGACAAAACGCCAACAACCTGCATTTAGTTGCCGCAGCGGCGCTTATGGCAATGCTGCCAATGTTTGTTCTGTTTTTGGCGCTGCAAAAATACTTTATTGC
>NZ_JAWDHA010000346.1:0-406 GCF_034190895.1 Virgibacillus sp. M23
ATGTCAGAGATGGGTTCGGGCAGCCCGCCGCCTGAGCAAACGATTAAAATGGCGGTCATAGTGGTGGCGACCATCCCGGTTCTGCTTGTCTATCCGTTTATACAAAAGCATTTTGCAAAAGGAGCTTTACTGGGATCTGTTAAAGGATAAAAAATATGAAACGGAGTGGTACGATGGGAAACAAATGGAGGGTGCTTTTCATGTTGCTTGTACTGGCACTCGGCGGAGTGCTGGCGGGTTGTAACGGGGCTGATCAGTCTGCGGCTGAAGGCAAAGCTGAATCGGATTCAAAGGTCAAGCTGTCTTGGATGGCGATTTTGTATCACCAGCAGCCGCCGAAAGACAGGGCGATTAAAGAAATTGAAAAGCTGACAAATACAGAACTCGACATTACCTGGGTTCCAGA
>NZ_JAWDHA010000347.1:0-405 GCF_034190895.1 Virgibacillus sp. M23
CAGCGATCCTTCCTCCACTTGCAGCTGTTCGGCATCAACAATTTTATTCATGCGCCCTACAATCGCTTGGGAGGTAATTCGTTTAAAGTCAAAACGCTGACATCTGGAGATAATGGTTAAAGGGATTTTGTGCGGTTCAGTTGTTGCTAGAATGAAAATACAATGCTCCGGCGGCTCTTCTAATGTTTTTAGTAATGCATTAAAGGCGCCGATAGAAAGCATATGCACCTCATCTCTGATATATACCTTATACGTGACAGCCGATGGGGCAAACTTCACTTTATCGCGAATATCACGAATCTCATCCACACCGTTATTAGATGCGGCGTCAATTTCTATGACATCGGATATTGACCCGTTTGTTATCCCTTTACAGGCCGCACATTCGTTGCATGGCTCATCAAT
>NZ_JAWDHA010000348.1:0-405 GCF_034190895.1 Virgibacillus sp. M23
GCTCGATACGTTTCCCATTCGTATCCTCAAGGACAAAATTCGGTGCGTCGGACCCTTCGGATATACTCTCTTTATCGGCAAATACAGCGTTGTAAATGGTATAGCCAAGTGCGCAGATTAAAACGAGAAGGATGCCGGTCCGAATGAATAATCGCCTTTTTTTCTTCATTGTCCACTGCCCCCTTCCCCCTATTGCAGATCCATTCAATTATATCATTGCAAGTTCATTTCACATTTCTTACTTTTTGAAGTTTATGTGAAATTTAGAAAGCGTTTTTACCGTGCTCCGCCAGTGCTCTGAGTCTTTTTACTTCATGAGGCGTAAGTTCTCTGGCATCTCCCGTGTGCAGGCCTCGCAGGTTTAAAAACGCGTATTCCTCACGCTTCAGCTTGATTACCTCATGT
>NZ_JAWDHA010000349.1:0-404 GCF_034190895.1 Virgibacillus sp. M23
GTATCCTGAAACAGCCAAGAAAATGCGACGTTTGCGGTTCTCCTTGAAGAAAAGGGCATTGCAGGCCGCCGGCTGCATACTTCTCACGCCTTTCATTCTTATATGATGGAGCCCATTCTTGAGGAAGTTGCCGCGACTGTAAAGCAACAGGATATGAACACCCCTCGGATTCCATTTGTTTCGAATGTAACGGGAACATGGATAACACCGGAACAAGCAGCAGATCCGGCTTATTGGTCTCAGCACTTAAGAGGCACAGTCCGCTTCCATGAAGGATTGGAACAGATTTTGAGTGATGACAACGTTCTGTTAATAGAAGTCGGGCCGGGTAGCACATTAAGCACATTTGCCAGAAGGCACAAGAAAAGATCTAGCCAGCATGACATTGTCAACCTCGTCAGACA
>NZ_JAWDHA010000350.1:0-403 GCF_034190895.1 Virgibacillus sp. M23
CGCCCATGTATTGTTTATTTTCATCAATATAGCAGTACGTTGTGGCCGTTCCGAAATCAACGACAATTAATGGATTGCCGTATAAGTGTATCGCAGCGACAGCATTTACGATTCTGTCTGCCCCCACTTCTTTCGGATTGTCGTATTTTATATTTAAACCAGTTTTCATGCCCGGACCGACAATTTGCGGTTCGATATGAAAGTATTTTGTGCACATTCTTTCTAACGCAAACATGATTGGCGGCACTACTGATGAAATAATGATGCCATCTATCTGTTCAAACATAAGCCCGGAATGCTCAAATAAAGAGCGTAAAATCATTCCAAACTCATCTTCTGTTTTATGCCTGCTTGTTTCTATACGCCAGTGATATTCTAATTTTCCATCATGATATACACCAAG
>NZ_JAWDHA010000351.1:0-403 GCF_034190895.1 Virgibacillus sp. M23
GGATAGAGCGTTTGACTACGGATCAAAAGGTTAGGGGTTCGACTCCTCTCGGGCGCGCCATGATCTATATGAAATCGGGAAGTAGCTCAGCTTGGTAGAGCACATGGTTTGGGACCATGGGGTCGCAGGTTCGAATCCTGTCTTCCCGACCATTCCTGGGGCCTTAGCTCAGCTGGGAGAGCGCCTGCTTTGCACGCAGGAGGTCAGCGGTTCGATCCCGCTAGGCTCCACTTGGTTTCTAAAAAATATTTGGCGGTGTAGCTCAGCTGGCTAGAGCGTACGGTTCATACCCGTGAGGTCGGGGGTTCGATCCCCTCCGCCGCTACCAATGGACCTTTAGCTCAGTTGGTTAGAGAAGACGGCTCATAACCGTCCGGTCGTAGGTTCGAGTCCTACAAGGTCC
>NZ_JAWDHA010000352.1:0-403 GCF_034190895.1 Virgibacillus sp. M23
CTTGAAAAATGGTATGAGAAAAATTTTGAAACGGGCCACGGCCGCTTCCCGGTTGTCGACGATCAAATGAAAATCCACGGCATTCTGACATCAAAAGATATTGCCGGCCATGACCGAAATGCATCCATAGAAAAAGTCATGACCAAAAATCCCGTTACGGTGATTGGGAAAACATCTGTCGCCTCAGCGGCGCAAATGATGGTATGGGAAGGAATCGAAGTGCTCCCCGTCACTGACGGCCACCAAAATCTGATCGGGATGATCAGCCGCCAAGATGTGTTGAAAGCCCTTCAAATGATTCAAAAGCAGCCGCAGGTCGGGGAGAAGCTTGATGATATTGTTTCAAGAGGGTTTAAAGACGAGGGTGATGATAAAGAGGATCAAACGGTTTACGAGTATGAAG
>NZ_JAWDHA010000353.1:0-402 GCF_034190895.1 Virgibacillus sp. M23
GTCTGTTATAATAACAGGATGAGTGTGAAAGAAAGAGAAGTGATCAAGCATGTCAAAAACAGTTGTATTAGCTGAAAAACCTTCAGTCGGCCGGGATTTAGCCCGGGTGCTGAAGTGCCATAAAAAAGGAAACGGTTATCTCGAAGGTGATCAATATATTGTGACCTGGGCTTTAGGCCATTTGGTGACACTTGCCGATCCGGAAGGCTATGGAAAAGAATTTCAATCATGGCGCCTAGAGGATCTGCCGATTATCCCAGAACCCTTAAAGCTTGTGGTAATAAAAAAAACCGGAAAGCAGTTCAATGCAGTCAAATCCCAGCTTACCCGTAAAGACGTCAATCAGATTGTCATCGCGGCTGACGCAGGCCGGGAAGGTGAGCTTGTTGCGCGCTGGATCAT
>NZ_JAWDHA010000354.1:0-402 GCF_034190895.1 Virgibacillus sp. M23
GGTCAGCACGATCCTGAAAGAAAACGGGGTGGCGCTGCCGCCGGCTTCTCCTGAACCGCCGACAGCAGATCTTAACGATATTCCGCCTGGTGCACGGTTTCTCGATCCGGATGTGGCGGCCTCCGCGGCAGCGGAAAATGCTGCAGGTCTTGTGACATGCAGCAAAATGATGGGGCAATCGATTCGTGAGGAGATTGCCATGATGTTTGGGCAATTTCATATATCGAAAGCGGCAACCGGCGCAAAATACTTAAGGCTGCTAAAAAACAAAGGCTGGCTCATCCCGCCGCAGCTTCATCTTCAAAAACATCACGACGCTTAATGGCAAAGGCATATACAGCTGTATATGCCTTTATTTTATGAAGAAGACGTAAGACGCAAGCCGATGACGCCGGCTAGGAT
>NZ_JAWDHA010000355.1:0-401 GCF_034190895.1 Virgibacillus sp. M23
TTCTTCGTGAAGCTTTTCACCTGGACGCTTGCCGACTTCTCCGGCCGCCGGCCGCGGGAGCCCGTGCTGCTATGCATATTCTTCAAATCCATGAATCAGTTCTTCAAGTTTCAGTGATTCCATTTTGAAAATAAAGGTTTCTCCGCCTTTTGTAATCGCAGCTGATTGCAAAGTCAATGTAGCTGCATCGTCTATTGACATGAAAAATCTGGTCATGTTCTTGTCTGTGATAGTCAGAGGCTGACCCTCCATCATCTGTTCAAATAATATAGGGATGACCGAACCTCTGGAGCCCAGAACATTTCCGAAGCGGACCGAACAAAACACGGTTCCTTTGTTTTGAACGTGGCGGTTTGCTTGATGAAACAGCTTTTCAGATAACAGCTTGGTGGCACCCATTG
>NZ_JAWDHA010000356.1:0-401 GCF_034190895.1 Virgibacillus sp. M23
GTGTTAATACCCGCACGCTTTAAGCAGTTGTAAGAACGAACAGAAAGATCCAATTCTTCAATTGTCATTTCAAGAACTTTCTCTTTTTGATCTTCTTCTTTTTCAACCATGATTTCAGCATGTTGAGCTTCGTCAGTTAAACCAACGAATATATTAAGGTGTTCAGTTAAAATCTTTGAACCAAGCGCAATTGCTTCTTTCGGTCCAGTGCTTCCATCAGTCCAAACATCAAGTGTAAGTTTATCATAGTTTGCAACTTGGCCTACACGAGTGTTCTCTACCTGATAAGATACACGAGAAACTGGCGTATAGATAGAATCGATCGGAATCACGCCGATTGGCTGATCGTCTCTCTTGTTTGCGTCAGCAGGCGTATACCCACGTCCACTTTGAGCAGTAAG
>NZ_JAWDHA010000357.1:0-400 GCF_034190895.1 Virgibacillus sp. M23
CTACAACGCAGTTGTTCATGCGTTGCATCATTTAGCACATATTGAAGTAATCGACAGAGGATTTCATCCCGAAACCACGGTGTGGAGCCAAGTGCGCCAGATGGAGCCCCAAGTGTACAAATTATATTCCGAGCTGATTGAAAGTCACGAGAGCTTGGAAAAAAGACTAGAATTATTATTCTTAGCAAATGATTTTCTTATCCATTCTAAAGCAGAGATCGGTTCGGCGCATCTTTTCGAAGTAATGAAAGAAAAAGACATTTGGCAATTCGGTGAGCTTCTTCAACATCATGACCTAAAGCACTTTACACAGGATCTTGGCGTTATGCTTGATTACTTGACAGAAAAGGGACTTATCAACGTCAGCCAAATAGAAACGAAAGGACAGGCTGTCTATCAC
>NZ_JAWDHA010000358.1:0-400 GCF_034190895.1 Virgibacillus sp. M23
CAGTCGTATACACAGCAGGTATCTGGAATGCAAGACGGTTATTTCTTAAAAAGCATGAATTGACAGGAAGAGAGTATGCTTACATTAAGAAAAACCTAGAGGAAGCAAGGCGGAAAATCATACGTCTTAGAAAAGCATTGTTTCAGGCTAAAAGCATTCAAATGTTTAAGCAAAATGCGGAAATCCTTAGGCTTGTCAGAANGATTTATTTACTAACCAAAAAAGAGCCAAAGCGGTTTTATCAGGCAGAGCGATTTTTTTATCAAACTCTCGATTCGGTTGTTGAATTGACAGAGAAGTATGCTTTTCTATCATCTCACCCGAAAAAAAGCAAAGAATTGTCGATGTCGTTAAGTGAGACACGCATTACTCTTACTGAATTGACCAAGCGTTTAGAGGA
>NZ_JAWDHA010000359.1:0-400 GCF_034190895.1 Virgibacillus sp. M23
TACATAAAATTAAATGCAGTGCATGTCCTGGAGCTGGCGCTTGCGGTGGAATGTACACAGCAAATACAATGGCAGCGGCTGCTGAAGCGATGGGAATAAGTCTTCCTGGCTCATCTTCCACTCCTGCTATATCCCCGAATAAGGCTATTGAGTGTGAAGAAGCTGGCAAAAGGGTTCTCGATCTTCTAGAAAAAGGTATTTTCCCTAGAGATATCATGACCAAAAAAGCATTTGAAAATGCGATTACGGTTGTCATGGCTCTGGGAGGTTCAACTAATGCTTTCTTGCATCTTCTCGCGATAGCACATTCAGTTGAAGTAGATTTAAACTATGATGATTTTGAACGTATTCGCAAAAGAGTCCCTCATATCGCAGACTTAAAACCGAGTGGAAGATATGC
>NZ_JAWDHA010000360.1:0-400 GCF_034190895.1 Virgibacillus sp. M23
GCATTTACGGAAGATCAAATTTACAGAATCGACCATTATCTAGGCAAACAAATGGTTCAGAACATTGAAGTGATTCGATTTGCCAATGCGATTTTCGAACCGCTTTGGACAAACCGCTACATCTCAAACATTCAAATTACGTCTAGTGAATCACTTGGCGTAGAAGACCGTGCAAGATATTACGAAAAATCAGGCGCCCTGCGCGACATGGTGCAAAACCATATTATGCAGATGGTTGCCCTCCTTGCAATGGAGCCGCCAATCAAATTGAACACAGAAGAAATCCGCAGCGAAAAAGTGAAGGTGCTGAGAGCACTGCGCCCTATTGCAAAAGATGAAGTGGATGAGTACTTTGTGCGCGGACAATATCAAGCCGGTGAAATTGACGGTATGCCTGTTC
>NZ_JAWDHA010000361.1:0-400 GCF_034190895.1 Virgibacillus sp. M23
TTCATAGCGTCCTCAATGGACTGCGCTTCAGCAAAAAACATTTAACAGATGAGTTGTACAGGTTTAATGCATTTAGATCTGTTCCTTCTATTAAAGTACCGTGTGTTTTCATTTCAGGGAAACATGACTTAATTGTTCCAGCTGAAATATCGAAACAGTATTATCAAGAACTCGTGGCGCCCGAAAAGCGCTGGGTTCAATTTGAGAATTCAGCTCATACCCCGCATATTGAGGAGCCGTCATTATTCGCTAGTACACTAAGTCGTCATGAAAGCTACCATTTATGATAGGTCCTTGATAAATAATAAAAACCCCTGTATAATATAAAAAGTGTGCAAACCATGCATATTTTAAATAAGTCTTGCAACATACGCCTATTTTCTGTATAATGGTGTATGTT
>NZ_JAWDHA010000362.1:0-399 GCF_034190895.1 Virgibacillus sp. M23
GGGCCAGCGCTGATCAGCAATTTGTTTATTCCTTTCTTTTCTGAGAAGTGGGGCAGAAAACAAGTCATGATCATCACGGCGGCTCTATCGCTTATTTCGTATGCCGGCCTGCATTTTACGCCGTATTCTTCGATAACACTCATTTTCATTTGGCTTTTTGCATCGGGATTTTTCACAACGCCTTTAAATACGCTTGCTTGGGGAATGGTTGCGGATTGTGTCGATTATGCGGAATGGAAAACCGGAATTCGCGCGGATGGTGTGGTGATTTCGAGCATGAGTTTTATTAATAAGCTGGGTGTGGCGTTAGCCGGATCATTTTCGGCCATTTATTTAGGAATCGCCGGGTATGTGGCGAATGCAGACCAGACAGTTGCGTCATTGAATGCGATTAAAAAT
>NZ_JAWDHA010000363.1:0-399 GCF_034190895.1 Virgibacillus sp. M23
CTCCTATGAGATCAAGAATCTCTTGATCGGAGCCGAAGCCGAGAGCACGCAAAAGAACCGTAACCGGCAACTTACGTGTGCGATCAATGCGGACATAAACAACATCTTTCGCATCAGTTTCGTATTCTAACCATGCGCCACGGTTTGGAATGACAGTTGCGGTAAAACATTTTTTACCGTTCTTCTCTACTTTACCACTGAAATATACACTTGGAGACCGAACAAGCTGGGAAACGATAACGCGTTCCGCACCGTTAATGATAAAAGTACCTGTATCTGTCATAATAGGGAAATCACCCATGAAGACATCTTGGTCTTTTACCTCTCCAGTTTCTTTGTCAATTAAACGAACCTTCACTCTTAGCGGAGCTGAGTAAGTCACATCACGTTCTTTTGATT
>NZ_JAWDHA010000364.1:0-398 GCF_034190895.1 Virgibacillus sp. M23
TGCGGGGGCTCATTCATCAAGTGGAGGAACGGAGCGGCTTGCATGTTCCTTTAGATACTGCCGGACTGTCAGAAGAGTCTTGGCCTCAAAACATAAGCGAAACGATTTACCGCATCTTGCAGGAAGCGCTGACCAATATCATTCGTCACGCCGACGCTTCTCATGCGGCGACTGTCATTTCTAACGACGAAACCCATCTCTATGTCACAATTATCGACGACGGACAATTCACCGGCAGCCTTACTTATGGATTTGGCCTGACAGGAATGAAAGAACGCGCTGAAAAAGCAGGCGGTTCCCTTACCTTTAGCGCCGTGCAGCCGAGCGGCCTGCAAATTGAGCTGTCATTGCCGCTCACGACAACGAATAAGGAGCAAAAAGATGAACAAAGATAAAAT
>NZ_JAWDHA010000365.1:0-396 GCF_034190895.1 Virgibacillus sp. M23
GGACAATGTGATTAAACAATTTGTGAAGCAATCAGCTCAATCGGGCATTGATGTGTTCCGTATTTTCGACAGCTTAAACTGGGTAAAAGGAATGACGTTAGCCATTGATGCCGTTCGGGATACCGGCAAAGTGGCAGAAGCGGCGATTTGTTATACGGGAGATATCCTTGACAAGAACCGGACGAAGTACGATCTTGCTTATTATACATCGATGGCGAAGGAGCTTGAGGCGGCCGGTGCCCATATTCTCGGTATTAAAGATATGGCAGGGCTGTTAAAACCGCAGGCTGCATATGAACTCGTTTCTGCGTTGAAAGAAACGATCGACATTCCGGTTCACCTTCATACACATGATACGAGCGGAAACGGTATTTATATGTATGCAAAAGCTGTGGA
>NZ_JAWDHA010000366.1:0-395 GCF_034190895.1 Virgibacillus sp. M23
TGCCAGACCCATCATCACGAGGGAAGAGGATACATCATTCTGCCCGATCGCAAGCAAAGTGGATGTTTTGACATACGTCTGCATGGCTGCTGCGATAAAGGCGCCGATGATTAAATATTTCCCCACGGAGAAAAATTCATCAATGGCATGACGCAAGGTCCCGCCCAGCTTTTGGAGCAAGGTACCGTGATGATGATGGTGCCCGGGTTCGTCAGGCTTTAAAAGCTGGTTATCCTTAAATTGATAGGATAAGATGACCCCGATGATCAGCGAAACGGCGAGAGCCAGTCCGCCTCTGTAAAAGACCACGCTCCATCTATTCCCGAACGCAATATAAGTAGAAAATAAAACGATAGGATTAATGATAGGCGCGGTCAGCATGAAAGCAACGCCCG
>NZ_JAWDHA010000367.1:0-395 GCF_034190895.1 Virgibacillus sp. M23
GTGCGCGGCGCTCATGTTGAAGCCGGAGATGTGTTAGGAGAAAATAATGAAAAAAACTAGTGTTCGTGACATCGCCCTTGAAGCGCTGATCAAATTAGAACAAAACCAGGCATACAGCAACCTGCTGCTGAAATCGGTCATTAAATCAAATGAACTGAGTGATCAGGACAGAGGGCTTTTGACTGAACTTGTCTATGGTACATTTCAAAACAAAATCGCGCTTGATTATATGCTTAAACCGTTTATCAATAAGCCTCAAAAAGTAAAGCCGTGGGTGATTCAGCTTCTTCGCCTATCCTTATATCAAATGGAATATTTGGAGAAGATTCCAGATAGGGCAGCCATCCATGAAGCGGTTGAGATTGCTAAAATCCGCGGACACAAAGGCATTGCTT
>NZ_JAWDHA010000368.1:0-394 GCF_034190895.1 Virgibacillus sp. M23
GTCACATCATAGCCGTAATCAACATTCGGAGAAGGATAGATTGGGCAAACCCAAATCACATCCGCCCCGAGCTCCTTTATGTAGTCAAGACGGGAAATAATCCCCCGCAAGTCCCCAATTCCGTCTCCATTGCTGTCCTGAAAGCTTCTCGGGTAAATCTGGTACACCACCGCATCCTTCCACCAGTCTGTGTTCATCCCGCAATCCCCCTGTATTTGATGTTCTATTCAAGCTGAGACGGATAAAGAGTCATTCCGCCGTCGACGAAAAGTGTAGTCCCGGTCACATAGCTTGCTTCCTCAGATACGAGCCAAGCAGCTGCTGCCGCCACCTCTTCCGGTTTTCCGAAGGCTTTCATCGGGATTTTTTTCAATTGTTTTTGCCTGCTCTCTTC
>NZ_JAWDHA010000369.1:0-394 GCF_034190895.1 Virgibacillus sp. M23
GAACAGCACGCAATGGCACAAAATTTGGAACGCCAATAAAACAGCAATGATCAAACGAAGCAAACGGAACATCAGGCAGCCGGGCCACTGGATATTTCCCGGCCAAAAGTTAAAGATACCGCAATGAAATAGGTGATGTATGATGATAGAACTGTTCGTCATTAAAGACACAGAGTGGCTTGAACTGGTTGCAGAAAGTGTTTCGCTTGAAGGCCATCGTTATCAGGCGCCGCGTTCCATTGAAGCGACCATCGTCATCAAACAGGGCGACCAGACGTATTACAGTGTCTCAGAAGGAGATACGGTCTTGTTTAAATGGAAGGGAAAAGATCTTTTTCGGGGCATTGTTTTTGCAAGAACCCCGGACGAGCATACGCTTGCCTTCAGCGCATAT
>NZ_JAWDHA010000370.1:0-392 GCF_034190895.1 Virgibacillus sp. M23
TCTGCGCCGGCTCTGATGCTTGATATGTATGCTTCTCTTTTTCATTGCTGGGACGCTCTCTGTAAGGTGCAGCGCTTGGACGAGGCGCGGATTTCGGTTCGACCGATGGTTCGCGGCGCCTTCTCAGGTAATGATTTTTGTATCCATCAGGCACGACTGGAAAACGGAACTTGCCTTTTGGATATTCATAATATATTTTAGGATCTTCCAATCTTTTTAATTGTCCTTCAGGATGATGCACCTCTTGTTGCTGCGGAATTTGTGCGGGTTTTGTCTGCCGTTCAGCATCCTATTAGCTATCGCCTTAAAACAAATCAAAAATTTTTTGAAGCCAAATCATAATTTATCTCTAACTCCATTATTGTTTTCTGGGACGGTTTTTAGTATACCAC
>NZ_JAWDHA010000371.1:0-390 GCF_034190895.1 Virgibacillus sp. M23
TTTTATTATTGACAGCGGGGATGTTTGATTTTTTATGGACCACGTTATGGTTAGCGAGCGGTGCAGGCCCGATCACAAGATGCCTGTCTGCTTGGCTGTGGAAAGGCTGCCGCAAAATCAGCGGAGACCACGCAAAGGTTCTGAGTATGGCAGGTCCACTGCTGTTATGCCTGACGTTAGTGATATGGATCAGTCTATTTTGGAGCGGATGGGTGCTGATTTTCTCGAGCGACCCTCATTCACTTGTGGAAGTTCAATCGAAAGAGCCGGCTTCCTGGTCAGACCGAATTTATTTTTCCGGCTATGTCATGTTTACTTTAGGAAATGGCGATCTCGCACCAAACGGAGGCCTATGGAAGCTTGTCACGGTTATTGAAACAGCTCAAGGAC
>NZ_JAWDHA010000372.1:0-390 GCF_034190895.1 Virgibacillus sp. M23
CTCACGCTTTGGCCCAAGCAGAATCCGTGAGGTATCAATCGGCGTTGAAGAATACAGCCCATATTTAGATCGTGATCTGGCTGATTTGAACTTTTTTGACGCCGGCGACATTCCGCTGCCGTTCGGTAATGCGCAGCGAAGCTTGGATATGATTGAAGAATACGTGGACAGCATTTTAGAAAAAGGGAAGTTCCCAATGGGTATGGGCGGGGAGCACCTCGTGTCATGGCCTGTCATTAAAGCGATGTACAAGAAATACCCAGATCTTGCGATTATCCATTTTGACGCACATACAGATCTTCGTGTTGATTATGAGGGAGAACCGCTTTCTCACTCCACGCCGATCCGTAAGGCGGCAGAATTGATCGGACCGCACAATGTGTATTCAGT
>NZ_JAWDHA010000373.1:0-389 GCF_034190895.1 Virgibacillus sp. M23
TGCTTCTGCCTTATGCGGAATGGCCAACAACATGACAGAATTGATTATCTTCCGTGGACTGCAAGGAATCGGCGGAGGCATCATGATGCCGATGGCGATGATTGTTATCGGTGACTTGTTCACAGGAAAACAGCGTGCTAAATTCCAAGGGGTCTTTGGCGCGATTTATGGGCTGGCTTCAGTAATTGGGCCGCAAATCGGCGGCTGGATTGTAGACTCGTTAAACTGGAAATGGGTTTTCTATATGAACCTGCCAGTCGGAATTATTGCGGTTATTTTCATTGCAAGAGGATTACAGGGACGCCAGCAGACTGGTCCGATCAACTTTGACATCGCTGGTATTTTCACGATGATTGTTGGTGTTGTCAGCCTCTTGCTCGCCTTAAGCT
>NZ_JAWDHA010000374.1:0-389 GCF_034190895.1 Virgibacillus sp. M23
CTGAAACGCGAGGGCAGCCGTTCGTCGCAGCTCATTGACATTCCATTCTCTGATTTCCTTTCCATATATGTTGACTTCGCCGCTGTCAGGCGTTCTCATTAAATTACACAAGGAAAGGAGGGTGCTTTTGCCTGAGCCGGAAGGGCCTAAAACGGCTACGATTGCACCCTGTTGAATGTCTCCGGTGACATCCCGCAGTACATCATAGGTTTGTCCATCTTGTTTATAGCTTTTTCTGACTGATCTGAAGGAGATCGCTGGTATGTTTTGTGTTTGATTAATTGCTTCCATTCCAATAATCACCTTTCAATAATAAGTAGGCAGATATTATATTTAACTATACAGTGAAACAGATGCCTTTTGGTAGCAAAGATAAAGTAGAACAGGTT
>NZ_JAWDHA010000375.1:0-389 GCF_034190895.1 Virgibacillus sp. M23
AAACCATCTTTCTAAAGCAATCGCATGGCTTCCCTTATCGGAGAGCGGCTGACGCCAAAGCTTTTGGCCAGCTGTGTTTCGTTTATCCGTTCCCCAGGCTTAAAAGTCCCGTTAAAGATCATTTTTTTCAGCTGGTTATAAAATTGCAGGTAGTAGGGAGTCGGCTTATCTAATTTAAAATCGTCCATATATAATACCTCTTTTGAATATATTCAAGGGCTTTTCTTCATCAAAATCATATAACAGATGGTAATGGGAAGCAACAAACTGCCTTGTCAGATCCCAGAATTTGAGGTACGATATGTTTGCTGAACGACGGTCGACGGACTACTGACAACTGAAAAACCGGCGTGTTTTTTCGTCAATAGGACACGATACCTCCGCCAGAA
>NZ_JAWDHA010000376.1:0-388 GCF_034190895.1 Virgibacillus sp. M23
GGAGACGCAGGCTTAACCGGACAGGCCTTATCAAGCCGCCCGACAGGAGTATTTGTCGCAGCCGGCAATACGGATACAGCTGTGATTCCATCCTTAATTCCAAACCGTAGATCCTATGCGCTTGATGTAAAAGGGCCAAGTGAATATTATGAAGCTGCCTGTTCCTCAGCTCTAGTGGCTTTGCACAGAGCTATACAATCCATTCGAAACGGCGAATGTGAGCAAGCCATTGTCGGGGCTGTGAATTTGCTGCTTTCACCAAAAGGCTTTATTGGCTTCGACTCAATGGGCTATTTGAGTAAGAAAGGACAGGCCAAATCCTTTCAAGCAGATGCAAATGGCTTTGTCAGAAGTGAAGGAGCAGGAGTTCTCATTATTAAACCTTTGC
>NZ_JAWDHA010000377.1:0-388 GCF_034190895.1 Virgibacillus sp. M23
TTGTAAGTGAGTGAAAGCTGAATGATTGATACTGCAATGGCAAGACTTAATGAGGGGACAATCGTCATTTACGCGTTAAGTGTACTCTTTTATTTTATAGATTTTCTTCAACACAACCGGAAGGCTGGAAAAATGGCCTTCTGGTTGCTTTCTATTGTCTGGACTCTGCAAACCGTGTATTTGGCCTATTTTATGTGGGTGACGGGGCGGTTTCCGGTATTAAATGTGACGGAGGCGCTTTATTTTTATGCCTGGGTGCTTGTCACGCTGTCACTTGTATTGACAAAGCTTTTACGTGTTGACTTTATTGTGTTTTTTACAAATGTTATAGGATTTTCTATGATCGCCATTCACACATTTTCACCGTCAGAGCAGCAGTCAGCGGCTT
>NZ_JAWDHA010000378.1:0-387 GCF_034190895.1 Virgibacillus sp. M23
GAAATATAGCCCGTAATTTTTCATCTATCGTAAAGATTACATGCCGATGGTTCACTTGTACTATATCTTCTGTAAGGACGCGACTCCATTCTTCACTTTCTCCTACAGAACACGTTGTACAAAAACGCCCTTTACATCGAAAAGGGACATGTCGAACGTCATGGCATCCTTCACAAACATAGAGTTTGAATCCATTTTTGGGATCTCCACAGTCACGAAATTTTTCCACCTCTTTAATGACAATTGGACGAATTCGCTCTCCATGTTTCTTCTTAAATGCTTCCCAATGTTGATGTTTATCAAAAAAGATTCGTTTCAAGATGTTTTTTTCCATATACTTAAAATACCACAGTAAGAAACACTCTGGTATAGCCAAATTTTTATACT
>NZ_JAWDHA010000379.1:0-386 GCF_034190895.1 Virgibacillus sp. M23
GCATATAGCCTAAAGCCTGGTACGACAATCAAAGTCAAGTTGTATGGAAACTCTTATACATTGCGTAAACAGCTTGGTAAAGGGGCCCAGGGAATTGTGGATTTGGCAGAAGCATCAGATGGACATGTTGCCTTAAAGGTGAGTGATGACAGCCTGTCTATTACTTCTGAAGTGAATGTCTTGAAATCTTTCTCAAAGGCCCAGTCCGTTACGATGGGGCCTTCTTTTTTTGATACGGATGATGCCTATATTCCCAGTGCCAATACGAAAGTTTCATTTTATGCAATGGAATACATAAAAGGGCCGCTGCTTTTGAAGTATGTCAGTGATAAAGGAGCAGAATGGATACCGGTATTAATGATTCAGCTATTATCCAGTTTATCGCT
>NZ_JAWDHA010000380.1:0-386 GCF_034190895.1 Virgibacillus sp. M23
GTCCCACTACAGTATCCAGCTGACGAAAACGCATGATTATGAAACGTTCTATCAGCATGAAATGGCGCACAGGAGAGAGCAATCCTATCCGCCCTACTACTTTTTGGCTCTTGTGACGGTTTCTCTTGAGGACTTGGCGAAAGCAGAGGTTACAGATGAAAAAATTGCTCATTTTTTGAAAGAAAACTGCGGAGCTGACACGAAAATCCTCGGGCCAAGCGCGTCGCCGATAGCCAGGATCAAAGATAGATATCGCTATCAATGCGTGATAAAATACAAACAGGAAACCCAGTTATCCGCTTTATTGAAGAAGATACTGGAACATTATAAACGCGAAATTGAACAAAAGCATGTAATGATTTCAATTGATATGAATCCTTATATGA
>NZ_JAWDHA010000381.1:0-385 GCF_034190895.1 Virgibacillus sp. M23
TGGTACTGTGTTTATGAATAATCCTACCATTTCCTCAATACCTTCTACTTCTGCATTCCTTCCGGAAACGACCGAGCCAAATACGACATCATCTAAGTTTGTATTCTTTTGGAGTAGGATTCCCCATACCGTTTGGATGACATTGTTTAAGGTTACTTGATGGTGTTTACTAATTCGTTTTAAAGCTTCGGTCATTTTTGGATCAATCGTAAATTCTAAGCGCTCTTTCGTAAAGGCTTCACTTCGTTTCTCTTTACTAGGTAACTTCGCCTGATTCGTATATCCTTCCACATACTGTTGCCAGAACTGCTTTGCCTTATTTTTTGGCTGTTTCTGTAGCCACTTAATATATTCCACATATGGCGTGGTGTCTGGTAACTGTACC
>NZ_JAWDHA010000382.1:0-385 GCF_034190895.1 Virgibacillus sp. M23
AACTAGCTAATGCGCCGCGGGTCCATCTGTAAGTGGTAGCCGAAGCCACCTTTTATGTTTGAACCATGCGGTTCAAACAAGCATCCGGTATTAGCCCCGGTTTCCCGGAGTTATCCCAGTCTTACAGGCAGGTTACCCACGTGTTACTCACCCGTCCGCCGCTAACATCAGGGAGCAAGCTCCCATCTGTCCGCTCGACTTGCATGTATTAGGCACGCCGCCAGCGTTCGTCCTGAGCCAGGATCAAACTCTCCGATAAAGTAGTTTGACTGACTACGCACATCGCTGTGCGATTTATAAAAATGAATTAACAGGTACGTTTTGTCTTGTTTAGTTTTCAAAGATCATTTTGTTTGTTTGCTTTGTTAATGCAACTTTATTAGTA
>NZ_JAWDHA010000383.1:0-382 GCF_034190895.1 Virgibacillus sp. M23
ACCTAAAGCAAAAGCTGCTTACAATAAAGGAAAGATAGTTACCAGTAAGTCTGGCTTTAAGTTCTGTCAGAGGCACGATATAATAAAGTGTAAGAAGACACATTCAAAGGATTGTTTTCATGAACACACCTTTATATAAAGCATTAATTCAACATGCGAGAAGAAATTCTCATTCATTTCATGTTCCGGGACATCACAATGGAGATGTCTTTTTTGATGACGCCAAGTCAATATTCGATCCTCTTCTCACCATTGATGTAACTGAACTGGCAGGGCTGGATGATCTCCATCATCCTTCCGGGGTAATTAAGGAAGCGCAAGAGCTTGTCAGTCAATTATATGAATCGGCCGAGAGTTTTTTTCTGGTGAACGGTACGACTGT
>NZ_JAWDHA010000384.1:0-382 GCF_034190895.1 Virgibacillus sp. M23
AGCGAGAGAATCTGTCCTGGCAGCGCTAAAAGTCCTTGAAGGCCTCGGCGCTACATGGGAAGAAGTGTCTCTTCCGCACAGTAAATACGCGCTTGCGACATATTACCTGCTGTCATCTTCTGAAGCATCAGCGAACCTTGCACGCTTTGACGGCATCCGCTACGGCTACCGCACAGACAATGCGGATAACCTGATCGACCTTTACAAGCAAACGCGCGCTGAAGGTTTCGGAAATGAAGTCAAACGCCGCATCATGCTTGGAACGTTTGCAGGAACAACCTTTGTGTTCACAAAGGATCAGGATCCTGTTCACATGCTGAAGGTCCTTGAAGAGGAGAAAATTCAGACCGTGATGGCTCTTCCTGTGTTGTACACGTATTTG
>NZ_JAWDHA010000385.1:0-382 GCF_034190895.1 Virgibacillus sp. M23
CATAAAGAGGTGATGCGAATATGATAACCGTGCTCTGATAAACAGCAGCTTTGCTGAGAAGAAGCTGCATTCGGTAAGTTTTTGAAAGCAAACTCGTTTATACACGGCCGAGCTTGAAAACCTTCGCCTGTCTTTATACCACTGTGTTCACCTCTTCACGACTTCCTTCTTTTTTCATACTCCAGGTATAGTTCAACGCATAAATCAGACTTTCAGTACATACCTATTGGTGTACCTTTTTGCTTACGTATAGCGAATAAAAGGAGGAAAGCCATGTACAAAGCTGATTACAATCAGATTGCTGCAACGCCGTCTTTCCAAGCTTTTTTAAAGCAGAAACGTGCTTTTATTGTTCCTTCTGCGATTTTCTTTTTTGTCTTTT
>NZ_JAWDHA010000386.1:0-382 GCF_034190895.1 Virgibacillus sp. M23
GACAAGCCGGGCGCTCACAGCCGGAATACCGCAAGCTGAAGGAAAAATACGGATTGTTTGAGATCACCCATCAGCCCGAACTTTGTGCGTATGTCACAAGACTGCCGGTTGAGCAATACGGAGTCGATGCTGCAATCCTATATAAAGATATCATGACTCCGCTTCCGTCAATTGGTGTGGATGTTGAAATCAAAAACGGGATCGGTCCTGTGATTGATCAGCCAATCCGGTCTCTGGCGGACATTGAAAAACTCGGCCAGATTGATCCGGAACAGGACGTGCCGTACGTGCTTGAGACGATTAAACTGCTTGTCAATGAGCAGCTGAACGTCCCGCTCATCGGTTTCTCAGGTGCGCCTTTTACGCTTGCCAGCTATATGAT
>NZ_JAWDHA010000387.1:0-381 GCF_034190895.1 Virgibacillus sp. M23
GAATTGTTATAGTGCAAGACAAAAAACTTTAAAGGAGTGTTTCAAAATGAATTTCAAAAAAACTGTTGTTTCTGCTTTATCGATTTCTGCGTTAGCTCTGTCGGTCAGCGGGGTAGCTTCAGCTCATGAAATAAACTCCACACCTACTGAAGTAAAGAACATTTCTATTTCACCTACACATGTTATCAAGATTCAAGACTATAATTTACCTCTAAAAGTTGGAGAAACCTATTCTGTTAAAAATAATTCAGCTACTCGTTATTGGACTGATAACCAAAAAGTTGCTGAAGTCGATCAAAATGGTTTAGTGACGGCTAAATCAAAAGGGAAAGCCACGATTACTTTGTTTAAAGGTACTGAAGTATTCGGAAAAGTATATGT
>NZ_JAWDHA010000388.1:0-381 GCF_034190895.1 Virgibacillus sp. M23
GTTTTCAAGCAGCACCCTTACTGTCGCTTCACGCTGAGGCGTAAGTTTATAGCTGGATGAGTGCAGTTGTTTCTTAATTCGATCAATACGGTTTTCCATGTCTTTCCCTCCTACGCCGCATTCCATGACTCATTATAACAAAATAAGCGCAGAGTTCCAACTATAATTATTATAAACTGATAAATAAAACGATTTTCTTTTAATAATTATTTTAAAAAAGTTTCGATGTAAGCTTTTCCATTAATACAGGAGATAAGTATGCTTCAAAGAGAGACGAAATCAGCGCTAAAAGCAGAATAACCAGCAGCACAAAGGCATACCGTCCGAACCATTGAATCGGCGCGTCATGCAGGCTTCGTTTCACGAACAGCTGCCTGATTA
>NZ_JAWDHA010000389.1:0-381 GCF_034190895.1 Virgibacillus sp. M23
TGTCAAAAGTCTGTATAGTGAAACCATTAATCCATATATCAGACTGGATGACAGCCCGTTTTATATTGTGCAGAAATCGAGAGAATGGCAGACGCTTCGTGATGAAGCCGGCCGAGAGCTGCCGCGCCGCGCAGGTATCAGTTCATTTGGGATAGGCGGCGTCAATGCCCACGTGGTCATTGAGGACTATATTCCGAAAGAAACAACCCACCCTGCACAAGCACCAGCTGTGACAGCACAGCACCCGGGCATCTTTATTTTGTCGGCAAAGGATGAAGATCGTCTGAAAGACCAAGCCAGGCAATTAGCAGACTTTATCAGTAAGCAATCTATCACGGCTCATGACCTCACTGATATTGCTTATACACTCCAAGAGGGTCG
>NZ_JAWDHA010000390.1:0-380 GCF_034190895.1 Virgibacillus sp. M23
GGATAGAACAGCAGCCCATTGTTTTGCTCCACAACCGGAAGCATGGCTTTGCGGCTAGCAGATGTCCATCCGCCAAAAACAGCAGCCACTTTGTCTTGCTGAAGCAGCTTTCTCATTTTTTCCGCATATGTAGGCCAGTCTGAAGCGCCGTCTTCCACGACGGGTTCAAGCTTTTTGCCGAGAACTCCGCCTTTTTGGTTGATTTCTTGAATCGCGATTAACTCTGCATCATGGACCGACACTTCGCTGATCGCCATTGTCCCGCTTAGTGAGTGAAGAATCCCGACCTTCACTGAATCCCCGCTTGTGTCGATATCAACTGTTTTTTTCGCACTTCCGCTGGCTTCTGACACTTTCTTCGGCGCAGCACACCCTGCCAT
>NZ_JAWDHA010000391.1:0-379 GCF_034190895.1 Virgibacillus sp. M23
TTATAACTGCATCATAAATTTCATTCAAAATTTGTTTTTTTATCCTAGGACTTCTTAAATATTGTGCAGCAATAAAATATGAAAATTCCTCTTTATTAATTAGAAATTGATTGTCTTCGAGATGCTGTATGGTGGGGTTGTAAATAGGTTCAATTGACTCGGCCAAAAAATGTTCTAAATCATATAATTTTTCTTGTTCGTCCACATCAACTACTGTGTAAAAATCTTTAACAATTGAGACACTAGCAATACTTTGTTGTCTTATCTCTTCTTTATTCAGGTCATACAAATATATAGTTTCCTGATTCTCTGAAAAATGTTTTAGATATGTCTTTGGAATTGTGTGCTGTCTAACTGGATTTCTATTCACTTTCTAAAC
>NZ_JAWDHA010000392.1:0-379 GCF_034190895.1 Virgibacillus sp. M23
CGATCCAGCAGATCGGATCATCAATATATAAGCACATCTCTGATCGCCGCCCCGCTTCTTTCGAACTATAAAGCTTCTACATTGCAATCGCAGACGGACCCGCGCCAACCGGAATCACCGTCACAGCTGTATAATCGCTCGTGCGGTACACGGTCACAGCATTGTCGTTGGGCTGTGCCGCATAAATATACTGATTGTCCGGCGTTACGGCGAGGTCAAAGGCGCCGGGCAGAGACACGTTTGCAATGATCCTCTGTCTAGCCGTATTAACTACGTATAAGTTTTTTATGAGAAACGGTTCACTATAAGGCTCTAGAAAATAAGCTCTAGTGCTGTCCAAAGAAAATACAATCGTTCTCAGAGTTTCATATAAACTGTT
>NZ_JAWDHA010000393.1:0-379 GCF_034190895.1 Virgibacillus sp. M23
GCTTATATGAAGTCAGTCCTTTTTCTTTCATGATTTCCTCTAACCCGCTTACGATGATCTTCCCCAATCCGTACTTACGGTAAGGTTTTAGGATGCAGATTCTTTCCAGCTTTGCTGTATGGCCAACGATGCGTGCGCGTCCGGTGCCGACAGGCTGATTCTCATGATATACCAAGATATGCTGGCATTGTTCCTGAAGCGTATCAAATTCATCGAACTTATCGGCTTCAGAAACATGTTGCTCCTCAATGAAAACGCCTCTTCTAATCTTTAAAGCTTCATGTAAATCCGCTTCAGTTGTTATTCTTTTTATACTCATCTAAATCAATCCTTTTCTGATATTAGTCTGGACTGTCCAGCATGCATGTGGTCTTATAAT
>NZ_JAWDHA010000394.1:0-379 GCF_034190895.1 Virgibacillus sp. M23
GGACCTTGTCGCAAAGCTTGCGAATGTGGGGAAGGGAACCATTTATACATTTTTTAAAAACAAAGAAGAGCTGTTTGACGAGATTTTCACAACTTTATTGAAGGAAATGAAGCAAAAAGCGGATGAAGCGATGGAGCCGAACCTTCCGTTCCATGAAAATGTGCACAGAGCGCTGTTTGCCATTCTGGAGTTCAGGAAAACACATCAGCTGACGATTAAGATTTTCCAAGAGAATGCCGAGATTGGTACAATGGCAGTTCAGGAAGTGATCCAGAAAATGGAGCGAGCCATACTGTCTTATATCAAAAGTAAGATTGAAGACGGGATTAAAAGCGGCGCAATCAAGCCGTGCGATCCTGAACTGACGGCCTTTGTGATG
>NZ_JAWDHA010000395.1:0-372 GCF_034190895.1 Virgibacillus sp. M23
CATCCAGTGCCGAAATGGGCTCATCGGCAATGATTAATTCTGGCTCTACGGCAANTGCTCGCGCGATACCAATCCGTTGACGCTGCCCACCACTAAACTCATGAGGAAAGCGGCTCGCATGCTCTTTATTCAAGCCTACCACCTGTAGTAATTCTTCTACTCTCGCCTTCCGTTCTGCCTCGTTATTTACGAGATGATGGACATCCAAGCCTTCCGCTATAATATCCATAACTGTCATACGCGGATTTAACGATGAGGATGGATCCTGAAAAATCATCTGCATTTTTCGATTAAATTTAAGCAGATCCTTCTTCGACTTCTTCCCATGTACATCCTCGTTATTAAACAGTACTTGACCACTTGTGGCCTCAT
>NZ_JAWDHA010000396.1:0-366 GCF_034190895.1 Virgibacillus sp. M23
GCTGCCCACTTCCCTTTCCGTGGGGTTTGTCCTTCAGCTAACTTTTTTAGCAAAACCCGCTCAAAAAAGTGGATCTTCAGGTCAAACATTTCCCACAGGAGTTGAAGTGGCCGCCCTTCGCTATTATTAGGCTCTACAACGCTAGCATGAAGTAACACAGCTGCTTTTATACTCACGGATAGCGATTTTCACTTTACCCATTGTAAAAAAAGTCAACCTATTACTTATGACAGTATTGTTGCACCTTCTCATAGCGGAGACTAATTACGTAGACTCCTGCGGGAATTGCGCGAGCCGAAAATCCACTTTGCAACGTGTTCTTCTTTGCAAAGTTAGTTGAGGCCGTGCCCTCGGAAAGCGAAGTAA
>NZ_JAWDHA010000397.1:0-359 GCF_034190895.1 Virgibacillus sp. M23
AAGTATCATATAGTTTTCGCTCCAAAATACAGAAGGCAAATTATTTATGGAAAGTATAAAAAGAGTATAGGTCAAATTATTCGAGATTTATGTGAAAGGAAAGGTGTAACCATTCATGAAGCTAACGGCTGTCCAGATCACATACACATGTTGGTAAGTATTCCACCAAAGATAAGTGTGTCTCAATTTATGGGATATTTAAAAGGTAAAAGTAGTTTGATGATTTTTGATCGTCATGCCAATTTAAAATACAAATATGGCAATAGAAAGTTTTGGTGCCGAGGTTTCTATGCTGATACAGTGGGTAGAAATAGAAGGCAAATACAAGAATACATTAGAAATCAGCTTAGAGAAGACTT
>NZ_JAWDHA010000398.1:0-358 GCF_034190895.1 Virgibacillus sp. M23
CGTGCCGCGTAAGTAAAAGTGTAAAAAAGAAAACAAGTACCCATAAGAGAATACGGACTAGACTGGAAAAATATGTTTATATTTTTATTGCACCATACTACTTTTTTCTTAGCTTGACGGCTATGGGGCACGGCCTCAACTAACTTTGCAAAGAAGAACACGTTGCAAAGTGGATTTTCGGCTCGCGCTAATCCCGCAGGAGTCTACGTAATTAGTCTCCGCTATGAGAAGGTGCAACAATTCTTGTCATAAGTAATAGGTTGACTTTTTTTACAATGGGTAAAGTGAAAATCGTTATCCGTGAGTATAAAAGCAGCTGTGTTACTTCATGCTAGCGTTGTAGAGCCTGATAATAGCG
>NZ_JAWDHA010000399.1:0-336 GCF_034190895.1 Virgibacillus sp. M23
GCATCGAGTGGAAATTATTCATTTAAATGAAGACAGTTGGCGAATGAAGCATCGAAAAACCATATTTGGGCAGCAAAGTGTTTCAAATTAATAAGCAGAAATTGTGTCATTTTACTTGACGGTCACACCATCTACCAAAACGTGTTCAAGTTGGGGAAATACCCAACCAATGCTTATAGAAATTAGAACATACGCTTGTTCGTGTGGGCTAAATCTCGATAGAGATTATAATTCAGCTCTCCATATCAAAAAAGAAGGCATTCGCTTATTAGCAAGTGCCTAATGAAAATATAAACTCTTGGAACAAGAGGGTTAGCTTGGTCCAGTTCGTCAGCT
>NZ_JAWDHA010000400.1:0-317 GCF_034190895.1 Virgibacillus sp. M23
GTTAGTTGAGGCCGTGCCCGCGGAAAGCGAAGCAATTAGTCGGAGCATTGCCAATATACATCAAACATTTCAAAATAACTACTTGGCTTAACGCAGTCATTGCACTGATTTTATACTTTCTTAACTTATAAATCAAAACCACCAGTGTGAACTGGTGGTTTGCTCTGCGGCTGAAAGCCTTTGTTACCGACCTCGGCCTTAAAGGCCCACCGAACGGGTCTCCCATTTGCACCACATTCACTCACTGATTCTAAAGAATCTTCTATTTCTTCTTATTTTTTTGGCCTGTAAACGGGTCGTACTCTTCGAATAATGTT
>NZ_JAWDHA010000401.1:0-311 GCF_034190895.1 Virgibacillus sp. M23
ATCCTTTAGGTCTGGTAGCAATAGCGGAGAGGTCACACCTGTTCCCATGCCGAACACAGAAGTTAAGCTCTCCAGCGCCGATGGTAGTTGGGGCTTTGCCCCTGCAAGAGTAGGACGCCGCCAGGCATTATACTTAATTTTTAATTCAAAACGCAATTTATTTATGCGTTGCACATAGTGCATCGGAGGATTAGCTCAGCTGGGAGAGCACTTGCCTTACAAGCAAGGGGTCGCAGGTTCGAGCCCTGCATCCTCCACCATAAAGCCGGCCTAGCTCAACTGGTAGAGCAACTGACTTGTAATCAGTAGGT
>NZ_JAWDHA010000402.1:0-311 GCF_034190895.1 Virgibacillus sp. M23
ATGTGGAGGAGAAATGTATCCGGAGTATTATAAAGGAGTACAAGGACACGAATACAAACTATCGGATGTGCTCTAGCTATGGCAAACAGGAAAGGACCGGGCTGGTTTTTGCCCGGTTTTTCTTATATAAGTTAAGAAAGTATAAAATCAGTGCAATGACTGCGTTAAGCCAAGTAGTTATTTAGAAATGTTTGATGTATATTGGCAATGCTCCGACTAATTACTTCGCTTTCCGCGGGCACGGCCTCAACTAACTTTGCAAAGAAGAACACGTTGCAAAGTGGATTTTCGGCTCGCGCTAATCCCGCAGG
>NZ_JAWDHA010000403.1:0-301 GCF_034190895.1 Virgibacillus sp. M23
GACTAGAAATGAAACATAAGACGCTAAAAGCTGCATAAATAAAATTGATCTTTATTAAAAAAACTTAAAAATCATCAAGGAACAACTCTATGCATTTTTAAAAACAGCAATTATGAAATTGATTCAAAAGATAAAAAAAACGAAAACAGTTTTAATATAGATAAGAAAAACCGGGCAAAATTCGCTCAGTCCTTATCACTAAATGCTCAGATTTACGCTTTCTCTAGTAGCTATTATGGAATAATAGCTACTGCTTGCTTGACCACCACTCCGGCTGCCCACTTCCCTTTCCGTGGGGTTT
>NZ_JAWDHA010000404.1:0-294 GCF_034190895.1 Virgibacillus sp. M23
CTGTTCGATTCGATAGATATTGAAAAGGTACCTTCTTTCCGTTTGGGCAAGTAAAGAAGTCGCTGTCTGAATCATAGTCCCAGTTTGACACATAAAAAAGATTTTCTTTATATTTCTTTTTCTTTTCTTTCCGATAGGTATTATACGTAATGAGTGGAGTTCTATTTCGGTGTAATACCTCACTATAATTTTGTTCACTACCATAACCGGCGTCAGCGACAATATACTTGGGTAACTTGAAGTACCTTTCTTCAATATTATTGAGAAAAGGAATAAACGTGCGAGTATCCGTAG
>NZ_JAWDHA010000405.1:0-281 GCF_034190895.1 Virgibacillus sp. M23
CAAAACCCGCTCAAAAAAGTGGATCTTCAGGTCAAACATTTCCCACAGGAGTTGAAGTGGCCGGCCTTCGCTATTATCAGGCTCTACAACGCTAGCATGAAGTAACACAGCTGCTTTTATACTCACGAATAGCGATTTTCACTTTACCCATTGTAAAAAAAGTCAACCTATTACTTATGACAAGAATTGTTGCACCTTCTCATAGCGAAGACTAATTACGTAGACTCCTGCGGGATTAGCGCGAGCCGAAAATCCACTTTGCAACGTGTTCTTCTTTGCAA
>NZ_JAWDHA010000406.1:0-279 GCF_034190895.1 Virgibacillus sp. M23
TTAGTACGCTTAGCGAAAACGAAAGAACAGCCTATGTGGAAAAGTTTGAAGTTGCCGATAGGCAAAAAGGCTTTAGTCTTAGTCAAGATATTCTGATACGACTAGCTGTTTTAAAGCTGAATGCAGAAGAATATAAAATGATTTGGAGCTCTCATCATATTCTGATGGATGGCTGGTGTAACGGGTTAATTATGAAAGATTTTTTCACCATTTATAGCTATTTAAGCAATGGGACAGCGGTACAGTTACCAGACACCACGCCATATGTGGAATATATTA
>NZ_JAWDHA010000407.1:0-276 GCF_034190895.1 Virgibacillus sp. M23
ATCAACGCAAGAACTTTCTTCACCATAAATCAAAGGAATTAGTGTCTAACTTCGATGCTGTTGTGATTGAAGATTTAGACATGAAAGGAATGTCACAAGCACTTAAATTCGGTAAAAGCGTAGCTGATAATGGATGGGGAATGTTCACCTCTTTCTTACAGTACAAACTAAAAGAACAAGGGAAACAACTTATCAAAATTGATAAATGGTTCCCATCTACCAAAACTTGTTCGAGTTGCGGAAATACCCAACCAATGCCTATAGAAATTAGAACAT
>NZ_JAWDHA010000408.1:0-271 GCF_034190895.1 Virgibacillus sp. M23
TTCCATGCCGGTATATGTTCTGGTAAATATTATCGATGAGAGCTTTCAAAGAAGAAAGGTGATAGAGTGAATACCCCTTCGTCTCTACTATTGCGTTTCTCGCATGGTTGATACATTTGTACTCACTTCCTTCTAGTTGATACTTTTCGTAAAGGCAGTAACGGCACTGAAAAGCAATCATCGAAGAAAGAAGAATATGAATTAAAGTCCCATACAAATGACAGTAAAAGCGGTCGGTATTCATTGCCTGCACATCATCAATTTCAAATAA
>NZ_JAWDHA010000409.1:0-265 GCF_034190895.1 Virgibacillus sp. M23
GGTGAATCACAAAAAGTAAATGGTCCCCTTCATTCGTTTGAAATAATGCTACGTTAACAAGTGGGCCGTTTTCAATATCTAGCCCACGCTGAATCATTTGACTACATACTTCTATTTCTCTCTGATGGTCTTCTACAGAACGATAATTAAATACTTGAAAATCGAACAGCTTATCTTCCGTACTCTTTCGAATGATTTGTTTTACGCCGTTCGGATCAAATTGGTATACCATTCGTAGGGCATCATGATGCTTGGTGATTGCCGT
>NZ_JAWDHA010000410.1:0-265 GCF_034190895.1 Virgibacillus sp. M23
CGTTAAGCGAAGTAGTTATTTTGAAATGTTTGATGTATATTGGCAATGCTCCGACTAATTACTTCGCTTTCCGTGGGCACGGCCTCAACTAACTTTGCAAAGAAGAACACGTTGCAAAGTGGATTTTTGGCTCGCGCTATTCCCGCAGGAGTCTACGTAATTCGTCTCCGCTATGAGAAGGTGCAACAATTCTTGTCATAAGTAATAGGTTGACTTTTTTTACAATGGGTAAAGTGAAAATCGCTATCCGTGAGTATAAAAGCAG
>NZ_JAWDHA010000411.1:0-262 GCF_034190895.1 Virgibacillus sp. M23
GTTGAGGCCGTGCCCGCGGAAAGCGAAGTAATTAGTCGGAGCATTGCCAATATACATCAAACATTTCAAAATAACTACTTGGCTTAACGCAGTCATTGCACTGATTTTATACTTTCTTAACTTTTAATAAAAAACGGGGCTGGGACATAACTAGCCCTTATGAAGTTAAAAAAGATTCCAGTTATCAAAAAATGATAGCTGGAATCTTTTTTGTTATAATTTAGGCTTGTATTTTGCCTGAAGGCGGTGTACTTTCTTAAAT
>NZ_JAWDHA010000412.1:0-258 GCF_034190895.1 Virgibacillus sp. M23
TTCCTTTATCTTCTGCGAGTCAGTCCAGTTTGTACATCGCTAAACATTCGCTTCCGCTTTTAGTTTGATGTCGTTGTTACTCTTATTTAGTTTTCAAGGTACAAACTTCCACAGGATGTGGTGACTTCTGTGTTCGTCACAGGACGTGACGGATCTTAACAGAAGATCCTTTCACCCTTGAGAGACATCATTTACTCTCTCAAAACTGAACCAAACAACCAAGTATGTCCTTACAAACCATTCGTAAAGAATGGTTCG
>NZ_JAWDHA010000413.1:0-257 GCF_034190895.1 Virgibacillus sp. M23
AGCCAAGTAGTTATTTTGAAATGTTAGATGTATATTGGCAATGCTCCGACTAATTACTTCGCTTTCCGCGGGCACGGCCTCAACTAACTTTGCAAAGAAGAACACGTTGCAAAGTGGATTTTCGGCTTGTGCTAATCCCGCAGGAGTCTACGTAATTAGTCTCCGCTATGCGAAGGTGCAACAATTCTTGTCATAAGTAATAGGTTGACTTTTTTTCCAATGGGTAAAGTGAAAATCGCTATCCGTGAGTATAAAAG
>NZ_JAWDHA010000414.1:0-255 GCF_034190895.1 Virgibacillus sp. M23
CAATCTTTATTTCTAATTTCCCATTCTCTAGACACACTTCTCCCTTGTATTCATAGTAATTGTCGCAATGCGAGCACACAAGGGGATCTTTTTGACCACTAGAAATAATACGCTCTCTCCAGGTTTGGCGGCGTAATGTCTTCTTCACTTTTACTATCCATTTCCTTGTACCTTGTTGCCATGTAGCTAATAGCTTTTTGCTTAAGCTCTTACTCCTTCTAGAATACACCCCATAGTGACGAATTGTCTTGAACT
>NZ_JAWDHA010000415.1:0-255 GCF_034190895.1 Virgibacillus sp. M23
ATGGATAAAGCGTTTAATCAGAGTACAGAATATTCTAACCGGGTTTTATCCATCCTAACAGCCAAATTGTGTACATTTGGTTGAAAAGGGATATAACCATGCCCTCATTCTCCACACCGCTTATGGTCGCTCACCCTCCCATGTATCACGGGATTTTAATCCATACATTCCTTCGTCCTGCGTATCCACAAGGTGGAGGTCGGAAAAAGCTCCTATGCTGGGTCTGGTGCCCGAATGGAATAAATAATCTCCGAC
>NZ_JAWDHA010000416.1:0-255 GCF_034190895.1 Virgibacillus sp. M23
GTTTGTCCCTTGAACTTCCCTGAACTATGTTCTCGTAACGACAAACCTGCCATATTGACCAGCTGTTGTGGATGGTCATATTTTTTGAGGTCTCCGACCTCAGAGAGAAAGGTGGCTATGGTGATTGGCCCCAGCCCTTTAATATTCATCATTTCCTGGGCGCCTGGAATGTCTTTCATGAGATCTGTAATTTCCATGTCCAGTTCGGTTAATTGGCTCTGATAGAGCTCGTATTGGTCTAAGAGACTGTGTATT
>NZ_JAWDHA010000417.1:0-255 GCF_034190895.1 Virgibacillus sp. M23
AGTTCAAGACAATTCGTCACTATGGGGTGTATTCTAGAAGGAGTAAGAGCTTAAGCAAAAAGCTATTAGCTACATGGCAACAAGGTACAAGGAAATGGATAGTAAAAGTGAAGAAGACATTACGCCGGCAAACCTGGAGAGAGCGTATTATTTCTAGTGGTCAAAAAGATCCCCTTGTGTGCTCGCATTGCGACAATTACTATGAATACAAGGGAGAAGTGTGTCTAGAGAATGGGAAATTAGAAATAAAGATTG
>NZ_JAWDHA010000418.1:0-255 GCF_034190895.1 Virgibacillus sp. M23
GAATTCGTCCAATTGTCATTAAAGAGGTGGAAAAATTTCGTGACTGTGGAGATCCCAAAAATGGATTCAAACTCTATGTTTGTGAAGGATGCCATGACGTTCGACATGTCCCTTTTCGATGTAAAGGGCGTTTTTGTACAACGTGTTCTGTAGGAGAAAGTGAAGAATGGAGTCGCGTCCTTACAGAAGATATAGTACAAGTGAACCATCGGCATGTAATCTTTACGATAGATGAAAAATTACGGGCTATATTTC
>NZ_JAWDHA010000419.1:0-255 GCF_034190895.1 Virgibacillus sp. M23
TATATTGTCGCTGACGCCGGTTATGGTAGTGAACAAAATTATAGTGAGGTATTACATCGAAATAGAACTCCACTCATTACGTATAATTCCTATCGGATGGAAAAGAAAAAGAAATATAAAGAAAATCCTTTTTATGTGTCAAACTGGGACTATGATTCAGACAGCGACTTCTTTACTTGCCCAAACGGAAAGAAGGTACCTTTTCAATATCTATCGAATCGAACAGATAAAGCCGGATTTAAACGAACCTTTCGT
>NZ_JAWDHA010000420.1:0-255 GCF_034190895.1 Virgibacillus sp. M23
TTGGGCACTCTAAGGTGACTGCCGGTGACAAACCGGAGGAAGGTGGGGATGACGTCAAATCATCATGCCCCTTATGACCTGGGCTACACACGTGCTACAATGGATGGAACAAAGGGCAGCGAAGCCGTGAGGTCAAGCAAATCCCATAAAACCATTCTCAGTTCGGATTGCAGGCTGCAACTCGCCTGCATGAAGCCGGAATCGCTAGTAATCGCGGATCAGCATGCCGCGGTGAATACGTTCCCGGGCCTTGTA
>NZ_JAWDHA010000421.1:0-255 GCF_034190895.1 Virgibacillus sp. M23
ATAGTTGACGTAGGTCTTCTTTGGACGTAAGTGGTCGGTTCCTTTTTTCTTCTTCCCTTTTTTGCGTCGTTTGTTGGTCTGTGCGATAGTGAATCAACCTTTCTAAATCATTCCTTGCTTCTTTTGTGAATGCAATCTTTATTTCTAATTTCCCATTCTCTAGACACACTTCTCCCTTGTATTCATAGTAATTGTCGCAATGCGAGCACACAAGGGGATCTTTTTGACCACTAGAAATAATACGCTCTCTCCAGG
>NZ_JAWDHA010000422.1:0-255 GCF_034190895.1 Virgibacillus sp. M23
GCTCCGATNTAGTAGAGAAGTCGAATCAAATGTATGAGGAGCTACTGGAAAAAGAAATTATCCCCGAAATAGAAAGAGAAAGTTCTGATGAAATTTCAACGGAGGAACTCAATGAAGTAGTAAAAAACCTAGATGAAAAAGTGAAGAAATACGATCAAGAAATCGAGGAAAGTGAAAAAGCAAAAGATCGCAAACAACTCCGTTCTATGCGAAAAGAACCCAAGCAATACCGTAAACAATTCCAAGACTATGTAA
>NZ_JAWDHA010000423.1:0-255 GCF_034190895.1 Virgibacillus sp. M23
CCGAAGACAGGTTCTACAACTAATTTACGTTTTCCATAGATTTCTCCCTTTTCTTCTTTTGAAAGCTGCTCTCTTATATATGCTTTTTGCTGTTCCCAATGGGCATTATAGAAAATCTTACGATTTCTTTTTGCTTTGGTACAATGAACGCGTAATGGACATCCCGAACAATCTTCACATTCATAGACACGAAAGGTTCGTTTAAATCCGGCTTTATCTGTTCGATTCGATAGATATTGAAAAGGTACCTTCTTT
>NZ_JAWDHA010000424.1:0-255 GCF_034190895.1 Virgibacillus sp. M23
ACTGAAAAGCAATCATCGAAGAAAGAAGAATATGAATTAAAGTCCCATACAAATGACAGTAAAAGCGGTCGGTATTCATTGCCTGCACATCATCAATTTCAAATAACGATTTCCATGTTTTAAAGAGTATCTCCACTTGCCAACGCAAGGAATAGATAGGATACAAGGTTTGCTCATCCATTTCTTCTTGTGTTATATTGGTAGCAAGAATTTGGATATGATTCTTCTTGTTGGCGGATTGGGTATGCCCCCCTT
>NZ_JAWDHA010000425.1:0-255 GCF_034190895.1 Virgibacillus sp. M23
AGCCCTAAAGCTATTTCGGAGAGAACCAGCTATCTCCGTGTTCGATTGGCATTTCACCCCTACCCACACCTCATCCCCGCATTTTTCAACATACGTGGGTTCGGGCCTCCAGTCAGTGTTACCTGACTTTCACCCTGGACATGGGTAGATCACACGGTTTCGGGTCTACGACCGCATACTATGTCGCCCTATTCAGACTCGCTTTCGCTGCGGCTCCGTGTCTTCCACTTAACCTTGCATACGATCGTAACTCGC
>NZ_JAWDHA010000426.1:0-255 GCF_034190895.1 Virgibacillus sp. M23
GTCGTATCAGAATATCTTGACTAAGACTAAAGCCTTTTTGCCTATCGGCAACTTCAAACTTTTCCACATAGGCTGTTCTTTCGTTTTCGCTAAGCGTACTAAGGTCTTCATAATGAATCATAGGCTTACGTGTTTTCAAGATGACTTGTTTTGGTGATTGAACATTCTCATGGACGATTACACTTCGTAAAATTTCGTACCGTTCGATTAGTTTTATAAAGCTTTGTTCGAGAATATCAAGATGGACATTCCCCT
>NZ_JAWDHA010000427.1:0-255 GCF_034190895.1 Virgibacillus sp. M23
GTTTTCAAGATGACTTGTTTTGGTGATTGAACATTCTCATGGACGATTACACTTCGTAAAATTTCGTACCGTTCGATTAGTTTTATAAAGCTTTGTTCGAGAATATCAAGATGGACATTCCCCTTGCTTATAAAGGATTTTTGCTCAAAATAGGTCGTTGAATGTTCATCTAACAGAGAATGGAATAACATTCCTTCCTGCATTGGTGTCAATGGGTAAATATCTTGAATGGTTGCAGAATGTTAGTATTTCGTT
>NZ_JAWDHA010000428.1:0-255 GCF_034190895.1 Virgibacillus sp. M23
GGTATGATGATCGATGGTTCGCTAGAAATGATGGTCGGCATGATAGGCATTCTCAAGGCAGGCGGCGCCTACTTACCTATCGATCCAACACATCCAATCGATCGAATCAATTATATGATAGAAGATGCCAAACTGGACGTACTCGTGACGACTTCATCCTATGCAAATAAAACGGCTTTTGCAGGAATGATTGTCAATCTTGCAGACTCAAGCGCTTATCAAGCTGATTCTACCAATCTGGATATAAACCATGAA
>NZ_JAWDHA010000429.1:0-255 GCF_034190895.1 Virgibacillus sp. M23
TCCGCTATGAGAAGGTGCAACAATTCTTGTCATAAGTAATAGGTTGACTTTTTTTACAATGGGTAAAGTGAAAATCGCTATCTGTGAGTATAAAAGCAGCTGTGTTACTTCATGCTAGCGTTGTAGATCCTGATAATAGCGAAGGCCGGCTACTTCAACTCCTGTGGGAAATGTTTGACCTGAAGATCCACTTTTTTGAGCGGGTTTTGCTAAAAAAGTTAGCTGAAGGACAAACCCCACGGAAAGGGAAGTGGG
>NZ_JAWDHA010000430.1:0-255 GCF_034190895.1 Virgibacillus sp. M23
TGCCAGTTATATGCGGGATAAAGTGAAACTTCCATCCGTGGAGGAGGTTGTTTATCCCCCACGGATGGTTAGGTGAACCAATCGGACATTTACTGGCAGTTGACCCCCCACTTATCCATTTTGGGTTTACTTTATTGCTTGAAGTGGGGGCTTACTGCCAGTTATATGCGGGATAAAGTGAAACTTCCATCCGTGGAGGAGGTTGTTTATCCCCCACGGATGGTTAGGTGAACCAATCGGACATTTACTGGCAGT
>NZ_JAWDHA010000431.1:0-255 GCF_034190895.1 Virgibacillus sp. M23
TTCGGCTCGCGCAATTCCCGCAGGAGTCTACGTAATTAGTCTCCGCTATGAGAAGGTGCAACAATTCTTGTCATAAGTAATAGGTTGACTTTTTTTACAATGGGTAAAGTGAAAATCGCTATCCGTGCGTATAAAAGTAGCTGTGTTACTTCATGCTAGCGTTGTAGAGCCTGATAATAGCGAAGGGCGGCCACTTCAACTCCTGTGGGAAATGTTTGACCTGAAGATCCACTTTTTTGAGCGGGTTTTGCTAAA
>NZ_JAWDHA010000432.1:0-255 GCF_034190895.1 Virgibacillus sp. M23
TTTTATTGCACCATACTACTTTTTTCTTAGCTTGACGGCTATGGGGCACGGCCTCAACTAACTTTGCAAAGAAGAACACGTTGCAAAGTGGATTTTCGGCTCGCGCTAATCCCGCAGGAGTCTACGTAATTAGTCTCCGCTATGAGAAGGTGCAACAATTCTTGTCATAAGTAATAGGTTGACTTTTTTTACAATGGGTAAAGTGAAAATCGCTATCCGTGAGTATAAAAGCAGCTGTGTTACTTCATGCTAGCG
>NZ_JAWDHA010000433.1:0-253 GCF_034190895.1 Virgibacillus sp. M23
TGGGTGTGATTACTTTAACTTTACCAGAAGGTATCCCTTTTGCGTACATAAATCTCAAAAAAAGTGGTACTTACCAAATTATTGGCGAGTACCACTTTTTATTTTACTGGGTTTTGTCCCAGCCCCGCTTGCTTGACCACCACTCCGGCTGCCCACTTCCCTTTCCGTGGGGTTTGTCCTTCAGCTAACTTTTTTAGCAAAACCCGCTCAAAAAAGTGGATCTTCAGGTCAAACATTTCCCACAGGAGTTGAA
>NZ_JAWDHA010000434.1:0-251 GCF_034190895.1 Virgibacillus sp. M23
TGTGGAGGAGAAATGTATCCGGAGTATTATAAAGGAGTACAAGGACACGAATACAAACTATCGGATGTGCTCTAGCTATGGCAAACAGGAAAGGACCGGGCTGGTTTTTGCCCGGTTTTTCTTATAAGTTAAGAAAGTATAAAATCAGTGCAATGACTGCGTTAAGCCAAGTAGTTATTTTGAAATGTTTGTGTATATTGGCAATGCTCCGACTAATTACTTCGCTTTCCGCGGGCACGGCCTCAACTAAC
>NZ_JAWDHA010000435.1:0-251 GCF_034190895.1 Virgibacillus sp. M23
AAATGCTTCCCAATGTTGATGTTTATCAAAAAAGATTCGTTTCAAGATGTTTTTTTCCATATACTTAAAATACCACAGTAAGAAACACTCTGGTATAGCCAAATTTTTATACTTTCTTATCTTTTAAGAAAAACGGAGCAAAATTCGCTCAGTCCTTATCACTAAATGCTCAGATTTACGCTTCCTCTAGTAGCTATTATGGAATAATAGCTACTGCTTGCTTGACCAACACTCCGGCTGCCCACTTCCCT
>NZ_JAWDHA010000436.1:0-251 GCF_034190895.1 Virgibacillus sp. M23
AAATGCTTCCCAATGTTGATGTTTATCAAAAAAGATTCGTTTCAAGATGTTTTTTTCCATATACTTAAAATACCACAGTAAGAAACACTCTGGTATAGCCAAATTTTTATACTTTCTTATCTTTTAAAAAAAACTGAGCAAAATTCGCTCAGTCCTTATCACTAAATGCTCAGATTTACGCTTCCTCTAGTAGCTATTATGGAATAATAGCTACTGCTTGCTTGACCACCACTCCGGCTGCCCACTTCCCT
>NZ_JAWDHA010000437.1:0-250 GCF_034190895.1 Virgibacillus sp. M23
GGGCACGGCCTCAACTAACTTTGCAAAGAAGAACACGTTGCAAAGTGGATTTTCGGCTCGCGCTAATCCCGCAGGAGTCTACGTAATTAGTCTCCGCTATGAGAAGGTGCACCAATTCTTGTTATAAGTAATAGGTTGACTTTTTTTACAATGGGTAAAGTGAAAATCACTATCCGTGAGTATAAAAGCAGCTGTGTTACTTCATGCTAGCGTTGTAGAGCCTGATAATAGCGAAGGGCGGCCACTTCAA
>NZ_JAWDHA010000438.1:0-250 GCF_034190895.1 Virgibacillus sp. M23
TTCTTGTCATAAGTAATAGGTTGACTTTTTTTACAATGGGTAAAGTGAAAATCGCTATCCGTGAGTATAAAAGCAGCTGTGTTACTTCATGCTAGCGTTGTAGAGCCTGATAATAGCGAAGGGCGGCTACTTCAACTCCTGTGGGAAATGTTTGACCTGAAGATCCACTTTTTTGAGCGGGTTTTGCTAAAAAAGTTAGCTGAAGGACAAACCCCACGGAAAGGGAAGTGGGCAGCCGGAGTGGTGGTCA
>NZ_JAWDHA010000439.1:0-249 GCF_034190895.1 Virgibacillus sp. M23
AAAAGCAGCTGTGTTACTTCATGCTAGCGTTGTAGAGCCTGATAATAGCGAAGGGCGGCCACTTCAACTCCTGTGGGAAATGTTTGACCTGAAGATCCACTTTTTTTGAGCGGGTTTTGCTAAAAAAAGTTAGCTGAAGGACAAACCCCACGGAAAGGGAAGTGGGCAGCCGGAGTGGTGGTCAAGCAGTAGCTATTATTCCATAATAGCTACTAGAGGAAGCGTAAATCTGAGCATTTAGTGATACGG
>NZ_JAWDHA010000440.1:0-249 GCF_034190895.1 Virgibacillus sp. M23
CCGAATGGAATAAATAATCTCCGACTCTGCATTATTGGTGTTTGTTCATTCCAAAACTTAGATGCATTTTTTCAACTACTTTGAAATAGCTTAAACTGCCTGCAATTCTTTCATTTGAGTTAAACCTCCCTCTATATACTTTAATTATCTTCAAAATACTCTTGTTTTCTTAGAATTAATCAAGCACCATTTCATTGAATGTATTGATGGATAAAGCGTTTAATCAGAGTACAGAATATTCTAACCGGG
>NZ_JAWDHA010000441.1:0-248 GCF_034190895.1 Virgibacillus sp. M23
TTGCAAAGAAGAACACGTTGCAAAGTGGATTTTCGGCTCGCGCTAATCCCGCAGGAGTCTACGTAATTAGTCTTCGCTATGAGAAGGTGCAACAATTCTTGTCATAAGTAATAGGTTGACTTTTTTTTACAATGGGTAAAGTGAAAATCGCTATCCGTGAGTATAAAAGTAGCTGTGTTACTTCATGCTAGCGTTGTAGAGCCTGATAATAGCGAAGGCCGGCCACTTCAACTCCTGTGGGAAATGTT
>NZ_JAWDHA010000442.1:0-248 GCF_034190895.1 Virgibacillus sp. M23
AAGTCACCACATCCTGTGGAAGTTTGTACCTTGAAAACTAAATAAGAGTAACAACGACATCAAACTAAAAGCGGAAGCGAATGTTTAGCGATGTACAAACTGGACTGACTCGCAGAAGATAAAGGAAGTCATGCTAATCGCTATGAGCGGAAGCTAGAAAACCAAAAGTTAAGGCGATAAATAAGTACGCTTATTCATAGAAAGCTAGTTAAGTGAATAAGGGCGCACGGTGGATGCCTTGGCACTAG
>NZ_JAWDHA010000443.1:0-245 GCF_034190895.1 Virgibacillus sp. M23
CCATGTTTCTTCTTAAATGCTTCCCAATGTTGATGTTTATCAAAAAAGATTCGTTTCAAGATGTTTTTTTCCATATACTTAAAATACCACAGTAAGAAACACTCTGGTATAGCCAAATTTTTATACTCACGGATAGCGATTTTCACTTTACCCATTGTAAAAAAAGTCAACCTATTACTTATGACAAGAATTGTTGCACCTTCTCATAGCGGAGACTAATTACGTAGACTCCTGCGGGATTAGCG
>NZ_JAWDHA010000444.1:0-243 GCF_034190895.1 Virgibacillus sp. M23
GCGTACTTATTTATCGCCTTAACTTTTGGTTTTCTAGCTTCCGCTCATAGCGATTAGCATGACTTCCTTCCTCTTCGTACGATAAGTCAACATCGATTCACTTACGTTTATCGTGTTTCCTTTATCTTCTGCGAGTCAGTCCAGTTTGTACATCGCTAAACATTCGCTTCCGCTTTTAGTTTGATGTCGTTGTTACTCTTATTTAGTTTTCAAGGTACAAACTTCCACAGGATGTGGTGACTT
>NZ_JAWDHA010000445.1:0-235 GCF_034190895.1 Virgibacillus sp. M23
TGGCCTCTTCTTCAATTGCCTTCTCTTCAACAAGTTGACAGCGAAATAGGACAAAACATTGGCGTAGTAACTCTTTTACTTCGGGATGAACACGGAATCGATTGATGGTACGATAGCTCGGCTCATAACCCTGTGCTAACCACATCATCCGTACACTATCTTTAAGTAAGCCTTCTATTTTTCTGCCAGAAAAAACAGATTGGGTATAGGCACATAAGATAATCTTCATCATCAT
>NZ_JAWDHA010000446.1:0-234 GCF_034190895.1 Virgibacillus sp. M23
CACGTTGCAAAGTGGATTTTCGGCTCGCGCTAATCCCGCAGGAGTCTACGTAATTAGTCTCCGCTATGAGAAGGTGCAACAATTCTTGTCATAAGTAATAGGTTGACTTTTTTACAATGGGTAAAGTAAAAATCGCTATCCGTGAGTATAAAAGCAGCTGTGTTACTTCATGCTAGCGTTGTAGAGCCTGATAATAGCGAAGGCCGGCCACTTCAACTCCTGTGGGAAATGTTT
>NZ_JAWDHA010000447.1:0-230 GCF_034190895.1 Virgibacillus sp. M23
CTGCTTTTATACTCACGGATAGCGATTTTCACTTTACCCATTGTAAAAAAAGTCAACCTATTACTTATGACAAGAATTGTTGCACCTTCTCATAGCGGAGACGAATTACGTAGACTCCTGCGGGAATTGCGCGAGCCGAAAATCCACTTTGCAACGTGTTCTTCTTTGCAAAGTTAGTTGAGGCCGTGCCCGCGGAAAGCGAAGTAATTAGTCGGAGCATTGCCAATATA
>NZ_JAWDHA010000448.1:0-228 GCF_034190895.1 Virgibacillus sp. M23
AAAAAACAGATTGGGTATAGGCACATAAGATAATCTTCATCATCATTCGAGGATGGTATGCAGGACAACCTGTTTCGCGCAAAAATCCCACAAATGATTCTTCTGGGATATGTTCTACAATATGGTTAACCGCATAGGCGATATCATTTTCTTGTAATTTCATTTCAAAATCTAAAGGCAAAACGACTTGATTCATGGTATAATGTTTAAACATAAGGGATACCTCCG
>NZ_JAWDHA010000449.1:0-228 GCF_034190895.1 Virgibacillus sp. M23
AAAAGCAGCTGTGGTACTTCATGCTAGCGTTGTAGAGCCTGATAATAGCGAAGGGCGGCCACTTCAACTCCTGTGGGAAATGTTTGACCTGAAGATCCACTTTTTTTGAGCGGGTTTTGCTAAAAAAGTTAGCTGAAGGACAAACCCCACGGAAAGGGAAGTGGGCAGCCGGAGTGGTGGTCAATCAGTAGCTATTATTCCATAATAGCTACTAGAGGAAGCGTAAAT
>NZ_JAWDHA010000450.1:0-226 GCF_034190895.1 Virgibacillus sp. M23
CGGTGTAATACCTCACTATAATTTTGTTCACTACCATAACCGGCGTCAGCGACAATATACTTGGGTAACTTGAAGTACCTTTCTTCAATATTATTGAGAAAAGGAATAAACGTGCGAGTATCCGTAGGATTTGGAAATACATCATAAGCTAATGTGTACTGGCCTTCGGTCGCAATTTGTACATTATAACCCGCCTTAAGTTGGCCATTTTTCTTATAGTCATCTT
>NZ_JAWDHA010000451.1:0-226 GCF_034190895.1 Virgibacillus sp. M23
AAAGTGGATTTTCGGCTCGCGCTAATCCCGCAGGAGTCTACGTAATTAGTCTCCGCTATGAGAAGGTGCAACAATTCTTGTCATAAGTAATAGGTTGACTTTTTTACAATGGGTAAAGTGAAAATCGCTATCCGTGAGTATAAAAGCAGCTGTGTTACTTCATGCTAGCGTTGTAGAGCCTGATAATAGCGAAGGCCGGCCACTTCAACTCCTGTGGGAAATGTTT
>NZ_JAWDHA010000452.1:0-225 GCF_034190895.1 Virgibacillus sp. M23
GTTAGTTGAGGCCGTGCCCCATAGCCGTCAAGCTAAGAAAAAAGTAGTATGGTGCAATAAAAATATAAACATATTTTTCCAGTCTAGTCCGTATTCTCTTATGGGTACTTGTTTTCTTTTTTACACTTTTACTTACGCGGCACGGAAATGTACTTTATACGCAATGTTTAAGACATCAAAAGGACTTTTATGCTGACAACGATGATCTTTCCTTCCATGCCGGTA
>NZ_JAWDHA010000453.1:0-222 GCF_034190895.1 Virgibacillus sp. M23
TCGCCTATGCGGTTAACCATATTGTAGAACATATCCCAGAGGAATCATTTGTGGGATTTTTGCGTGAAACAGGTTGTCCTGCATACCATCCACGCATGATGATGAAGATTATCTTATGTGCCTATACCCAATCTGTTTTTTCTGGCAGAAAAATAGAAGGCTTACTTAAAGATAGTGTACGGATGATGTGGTTAGCACAGGGTTATGAGCCGAGCTATCGTA
>NZ_JAWDHA010000454.1:0-221 GCF_034190895.1 Virgibacillus sp. M23
CTTGACCACCACTGCGGCTGCCCACTTCCCTTTCCGTGGGGTTTGTCCTTCAGCTAACTTTTTTAGCAAAACCCGCTCAAAAAAGTGGATCTTTAGGTCAAACATTTCCCACAGGAGTTGAAGTGGCCGGCCTTCGCTATTATCAGGCTCTACAACGCTAGCATGAAGTAACACAGCTGCTTTTATACTCACGGATAGCGAGTTTCACTTTACCCATTGTA
>NZ_JAWDHA010000455.1:0-221 GCF_034190895.1 Virgibacillus sp. M23
GTCCTTCAGCTAACTTTTTTAGCAAAACCCGCTCAAAAAAGTGGATCTTCAGGTCAAACATTTCCCACAGGAGTTGAAGTGGCCGGCCTTCGCTATTATCAGGCTCTACAACGCTAGCATGAAGTAAAACAGCTGCTTTTATACTCACGGATAGCGATTTTCACTTTACCCATTGTAAAAAAAGTCAACCTATTACTTATGACAAGAATTGTTGCACCTTC
>NZ_JAWDHA010000456.1:0-219 GCF_034190895.1 Virgibacillus sp. M23
TTTTTTAGAAGAACACGTTGCAAAGTGGAATGTCGGCACGCGCTAATCCCGCAGGAGTCTACGTAATTAGTCTCCGCTATGAGAAGGTGCAACAATTCTTGTCATAAGTAATAGGTTGACTTTTTTTTACAATGGGTAAAGTGAAAATCGCTATCCGTGAGTATAAAAGCAGCTGTGTTACTTCATGCTAGCGTTGTAGAGCCTGATAATAGCGAAGGC
>NZ_JAWDHA010000457.1:0-218 GCF_034190895.1 Virgibacillus sp. M23
GAAGAAGAGGCCATTTTTATTGACGGCACGAAATTAGAAGCGAATGCCAATAAGTTCACTTTTGTATGGAAAAAATCCATTGAAAAATACAGCTCCGATTTAGTAGAGAAGTCGAATCAAATGTATGAGGAGCTACTGGAAAAAGAAATTATCCCCGAAATAGAAAGAGAAAGTTCTGATGAAATTTCAACGGAAGAACTCAATGAAGTAGTAAAAAA
>NZ_JAWDHA010000458.1:0-213 GCF_034190895.1 Virgibacillus sp. M23
AATTACGTAGACTCCTGCGGGATTAGCGCGAGCCGAAAATCCACTTTGCAACGTGTTCTTCTTTGCAAAGTTAGTTGAGGCCGTGCCCCATAGCCGTCAAGTTAAGCAGGATATTTTAAAAACCATAAAGTTATTCGTTATTCTGACATTATAAATGGAATAATTTGGAGGGATTACGTATGGCTAAGCAATATCATTTTGACTCGTTTGTAA
>NZ_JAWDHA010000459.1:0-213 GCF_034190895.1 Virgibacillus sp. M23
CGTGCCGCGTAAGTAAAAGTGTAAAAAAGAAAACAAGTACCCATAAGAGAATACGGACTAAACTGGAAAAATATGTTTATATTTTCATTGCACCATACTACTTTTTTCTTAGCTTGACGGCTATGGGGCACGGCCTCAACTAACTTTGCAAAGAAGAACACGTTGCAAAGTGGATTTTCGGCTCGCGCTAATCCCGCAGGAGTCTACGTAATT
>NZ_JAWDHA010000460.1:0-210 GCF_034190895.1 Virgibacillus sp. M23
CAGGAGTTGAAGTGGCCGGCCTTCGCTATTATCAGGCTCTACAACGCTAGCATGAAGTAACACAGCTGCTATTATACTCACGAATAGCGATTTTCACTTTACCCATTGTAAAAAAAGTCAACCTATTTCTTATGACAAGAATTGTTGCACCTTCTCATAGCGGAGACTAATTACGTAGACTCCTGCGGGAATTGCGCGAGCCGAAAATCC
>NZ_JAWDHA010000461.1:0-209 GCF_034190895.1 Virgibacillus sp. M23
TGAAAGAGAACCTGAAACCGTGTGCCTACAAGTAGTCGAAGCCCGTTAATGGGTGACGGCGTACCTTTTGTAGAATGGACCGGCGAGTTACGATCGTATGCAAGGTTAAGTGGAAGACACGGAGCCGCAGCGAAAGCGAGTCTGAATAGGGCGACATAGTATGCGGTCGTAGACCCGAAACCGTGTGATCTACCCATGTCCAGGGTGAA
>NZ_JAWDHA010000462.1:0-205 GCF_034190895.1 Virgibacillus sp. M23
GCGATTCCGGCTTCATGCAGGCGAGTTGCAGCCTGCAATCCGAACTGAGAATGGTTTTATGGGATTTGCTTGACCTCGCGGCTTCGCTGCCCTTTGTTCCATCCATTGTAGCACGTGTGTAGCCCAGGTCATAAGGGGCATGATGATTTGACGTCATCCCCACCTTCCTCCGGTTTGTCACCGGCAGTCACCTTAGAGTGCCCAA
>NZ_JAWDHA010000463.1:0-203 GCF_034190895.1 Virgibacillus sp. M23
AGTAGTTATTTTGAAATGTTTGATGTATATTGGCAATGCTCCGACTAATTACTTCGCTTTCCGCGGGCACGGCCTTAACTAACTTTGCAAAGAAGAACACGTTGCAAAGTGGATTTTCGGCTCGCGCTAATCCCGCAGGAGTCTACGTAATTCGTCTCCGCTATGAGAAGGTGCAACAATTCTTGTCATAAGTAATAGGTTGA
>NZ_JAWDHA010000464.1:0-201 GCF_034190895.1 Virgibacillus sp. M23
CACTTCCACTCCTGTGGGAAATGTTTGACCTGAAGATCCACTTTTTTGAGCGGGTTTTGCTAAAAAAGTTAGCGGAAGGACAAACCCCACGGAAAGGGAAGTGGGCAGCCGGAGTGGTGGTCAAGCAAGCAGTAGCTATTATTCCATAATAGCTACTAGAGGAAGCGTAAATCTGAGCATTTAGTGATATGGACTGAGCGA